>NZ_JBEOVM010000031.1:0-71231 GCF_040295505.1 Streptomyces sp. NPDC002790
GGAGGGGCCTGCTAAATCGCCGCTGGGGCTATAAGCGGCCCTGCCGGGCGGGCCTGCTCAATCGCCGCAGGGGATTGATAGATCAAGCCCCTGCGGCAAAATCAAGCCCCGCCGGCGATTGAGGCGCGGGGTCCGGGGCGGAGCCCCGAGGCGTGGGGACGGGGGCGCGGAGGGGCCCGGGGCAGCGGCCCGCGTCAACGTGATGGTCACCCCAACAACGCCGCGACCACCACAAGCACCGGCACCGCCCCCATCGTCGACAACAGAATCGACTCCCGCGCCAACCGCTCCCCCACCCGATAGTGACTCGCGTACGTGAAGATGTTCTGGGCCGCCGGAAGCGCCGACGTCACCACGACGTCCAGCAACCGCGCCCCATGCAGCCCGAACACGAAGGACGCCAGCGCCCACGCCGCCACCGGCTGCCCCACCACCTTCAGCACCGTCGACAACAGCACCGGCCCCCGGTCCGCGCCTCGGCCACCCGGCCAGGAACTCCCGCACAGCGAGATGCCGAACGCGATGAGGATCGCCGGCACCGACATGTTCGCGATCAGTTCCAGCGGGTCGAAGACCGGCGACGGCACCGTCCACCCCGCCGCCGACACCAGCACCCCGCACAGCGACCCGATCGCGATCGGGTTCCGGAACGGCGTCAGCAGCCGCTGCCCCCACGACAACCGCGCCGCACCGGCCGCCGCCCCCGACAGATCGAGCACCGTCAGCGCCACCGGTGTCACAACGAGCTGCTGGAAGAGCAGCACCGGGGCGACGAGCGACGCGTCCCCGAGGACGTACACCGCGATCGGGATGCCCAGGTTCCCCGAGTTCACGTAACTCGAGCACAGCGCCCCGATCGTGGTCCGGCCCGCACCCCACCCGCGTACGACACTCGCCGCGATGAAGAGCCCGGCCATCGCCGCCGTGGAGAGCGCCGTGACGACCAGGCTCGGCGACAGGATCACCGCCAGGTCCGCCTTGGCCAGCATCGTGAACAGCAGCGCGGGCGTCGCCACATGGAAGGTCAGCTTGGTGAGGACCTCGCGGCCCTCCGCGCCCAGGTGGCCGCGCCGCCCGATGACGTAGCCGACCGCGATGACGATCGCGATGACCGCGAAACCGTTGAGTACCCCCTGCACGCGTCAAGACTCCGTCGTGAACGGATCCCCGGTCAACGTTGATCCACTATCCGGAACAACGTGACCCGGCCCACGTGCCCGTCTGCGCACGGGACCGATGAATTCCGCACCGCCGCACGGTCATTCGTACGTGTCCGCTTCCTCGCTCTCTCCCGAGTCCCCGCCCGTCGTGGTGCTCGCCGGGCCGATCCGCTCCGGTGACGCGCCCCGGCTGTGCGAGCGCCTCGGCGCCGCCCTGCCGGGGGCGCCGACCGTGACCTGCGACGTCTCCGGCGTGACCACCGCAGACCTCGCGACCCTCGACGCGCTCGCCCGGATGCAGCTCGCCGCCCGCCGCGCCGGATCCCGGATGGTGCTCCGCGACCCGCCCGCGGGACTCGCCGTGCTCCTCGGACTCGCAGGGATGGCCGAGGTGCTGGGCGCGCCTGCCGGCGAGGAGTCAGGCGTCGAGATGGTCCGGGACGCCGAACAGCGGGAACCAGCGCTGCGTGTCCAGGAAGCAGTGGTACCCCGCGATCCGCCCCGCTGAGAACTCGACGACCTGGATCGCCCAGGGCGTGAAGCCTCCCTTGTCCGGATCCGGCTTGTAGTGGGCGAACGCCGGCGTCCCGTTCGACACCACCGGCAGCAGGCGCGAACCCGCGCAGGAAGCGCCGATCGTCGTCATGAAGCCCGTGATGTCCTCGGGGCCGCGCAGCCACAGGTCGAACGGCGGCATCGTCATGATGGCGTCCTCGGCGAGCAGTTCGGTGAGGGCCTTCATGTCGTAGCCCTCGAACGCCGCGACGTAGCGCTCCAGGAGCTTCTGCTGCTCCTCGTCGAGCGGATCGGACGTCGCGGAGTCCGCGGGCGGGGACTCCGCCAGCGTCGCCCGCGCTCGCTGCAGCGCGCTGTTCACCGAAGCCACCGACGTGTCGAGCAGGTCCGCTACCTCCTGCGCCTTCCACGCCAGGACCTCGCGCAGGATCAGCACCGCCCGCTGCTTCGGCGGCAGCTGCTGGAGCGCGGCGACGAACGCGAGCCGCACCGACTCCCGCGCCACGGCCGCCTCCGCCGGATCGTGCACCGCGGGCAGCACGCGGGCGTCCGGGACGGGCTCGAGCCACACATTGTCGGGGCGGGGGTTGAGTGCGGCCTGGGCGAGCGGCGCCGCCGCCGTCAGGTCCATCGGGCGGGCCCGCCTGTTCCCCGCGTTCAGCGAGTCAAGGCACACGTTCGTCGCGATGCGGTACAGCCAGGAGCGCAGGCTGGACCGGCCCTCGAACTTGTCGAAGCTGCGCCAGGCCCGCACCATCGTGTCCTGCACGGCGTCCTCGGCCTCGAACGCCGAGCCCAGCATCCGATAGCAGTACCCGGTCAGCTCGACCCGGTGTTTCTCCAGGTCGTCCAGCCCGGCCTGCGTCGCGGTGTCACTCATTCCAACGCCCCCATTGCCGCGGTGAGTTACAGGCACGGAACAGTGTCCGGCCCAGCACTCCGAAAGCTACCGCAGCCCACTGACAACGGCCCCCCGACCGGGAAAAAGTCCAGGTCGGAAGGCCGGTTCGGTAACGCCAGTGGCAGTGGTTCAGTGCGCCGCGACCGTGGGGCCGCCCGTCCGGTGCCGCGCGGACCGCGCCGCGTACGACCCCCACACCGTGATCGCCACGACGCCGAGCACCGCGAGGAAGCCGAGGCCCACCGTCCCCGACCAGCCCCCCGCGTGGAAGGCGACCGCGCCGACCGCCGAGCCGACGCTGGACCCGACGTAGTACATGGTCTGGTAGAGCGCCGAGGCCTGCGCCCGCCCGTGCGTGGCGGTGTGGCTGACGGACGACGAGGCCGTCGCGTGGCCCGCGAAGAAGCCCGCCGTGATCAGCACGAGGCCCAGCAGGACGAGGACGAGGTTCGGGACGAGGGCGAGCAGCAGCCCCGCCATCGTCGTGCCCGCCGACAGGTACAGCGTGCCGCGCCTGCCGAGCCGCGTCACGAGCTGGCCCGCGGCCGCCGAGGAGACGGTCCCCACCAGGTAGACGATGAAGATCGAGCCGACGACACCCTGCGGGAGGGAGAACGGCGCGGCGGACAGCCGGTAGCCGATCACCGTGTAGACGCCGCCGAACACCATCATGAACAGCGCGCCGATCAGGTACAGGCGGCGCAGCAGCGGGTTCGCGAGATGGCTGCCGACCGTGGCGGCAAGGGCGCGCGGGCGCAGCGAGCCCGGCGTGAAGTGACGCGGCGCCGGCAGCAGCATCCGGAACGCGACGGCGCACGCCACCGCGATCACGCCGATCACTCCGAGGGCCACTCGCCAGCCCCACGCCTGCGCGAGCCAGCCGCCGATGATCCGGCCGCTCATGCCGCCGATGGAGTTGCCCGCGACGAACAGCCCGATGGCCGCGACCAGCGCCTTCGGCCGTACCTCCTCCGCGAGATACGCCATCGCGGAAGCAGGAAGGCCCGCGAGGGCCGCGCCCTGCAGCGCGCGCAGCGTGATCAGCACGGTGAGGTTCGGGGCGAAGGGAACCAGCAGCCCCACCGCGACCGCCACCGACAGCGAGGCGGTCATCACCGTGCGCCGCCCGAACCGCTCGGACAGCGCGCTCAGCGGCAGCACGCACACGGCGAGCGCGAAGGTCGACGCGGACACCGTCCAGGCCGCCGCGCTCGCGCTCGCGCCGTAGCCGTCGGAGATGAGGGGGAGCAGTGCCTGCGTCGAGTAGAGGAGCGCGAAGGTGGCGACTCCGGCGAGGAACAGGGCGAAGCTCATGCGGCGGTAACCGGGACCGCCGGGCGTCAACCGGGTGTCGGCGGCGGGCTGGGTGTCGGCGACCGCGTCGGTGGAGACGGCCGCCGGGCTACTGGCAGGTGACATGCACTGAACGTAGGCTCACCTGCGTTCATGCGTCCAATGCATGAAGACGCCATAATCGTTCCCATGGAGCATGAGCACAGGGCACAGCGGCAACTGCCACCGTTCAGTGACACGGAAGACATCGTCACGCTGCTCGCCCCGCGCCTCGTCCAGTTCGCCGGGGTCGCCCGCACCGAGCACGTCACGCGCGCGGCGCAGGAGTTGAACATGCCGCAGTCCACGCTCTCCCGTGCCATGGTCCGCCTCGAACGCGACCTGGGCGTCGAGCTGTTCGCCCGGCACGGTCGCACGGTGTCGCTGACCCCCGCGGGCCGCACCTTCCTCTCCTCGGTGGAGCGCGCGCTCGGCGAGGTCGAGAAGGCGGCCGAGTCGGTGCGCGCCGACGCCGACCCCGAGTCCGGGAAGGTCGCCTTCGGCTTCCTGCACACGATGGGTACGGAGACGGTGCCCGGTCTGATCCGCGCCTTCCGCGCCGAATACCCCCGCATCCGCTTCAGCCTCGTGCAGAACTACGGAGAGGCGATGCTGGAGCGGTTGCGCGCGGGCGAACTGGACCTCTGCCTCACCTCGCCCGTCCCGGACGAGCCGGGCCTGGTCGCGCGCCGCCTCGACGAGCAGCGCCTGCGCCTCGTCGTCCCCGACCACCACCGCCTCGCGGCCCGTAAGCGCATCCGTCTGGAGGAGGCGGCAGAGGAAACCTTCGTCACCCTCGAACCCGGCTACGGGATGCGCCGCATCTTCGACGACCTGTGCGCGGAGGCCGGGTTCAAGCCGCGGGTCGCGTTCGAGGGCGAGGAGACCGAGACGCTGCGCGGCTTCGTCGCGGCGGGCCTCGGTGTCGCCCTCCTCCCACCTCCGACCGTGCCACGCCCGGGAGTCGTGGAACTGACGGTGACCGGCCAACGCGCCGTCCGCGAAATCGGCGTCGCCTGGCTCGACGGCCACCCGGACACCCCTCCGGTAGCCGCCTTCAAGAAGTTCCTGCTCTCCCGCAGGGGAAGACTCCTACCGGAGCACATTTCAAGCCCCGCCGGCGATTGAGGCGCGTCTTTTAAGCCCCTGCGGCGTTTGAGCAGGTCTTTCAAGCCCCGCCGTCGGACGAGAGCCAGCGGGGTCCGGGGCAGAGCTCCGCGACGTAGGCCCGACGCCGCAGCAGCACTACAACGTCCGCCCAAAGCCGGCGGCAAGCGGCATCCGCAACCCCAACGGCGGCGGCGCCGCAAACGCATCCTGAAGCGGCCGCGAAAACGGCCGCCCGAACAACGTGCCCAGCACGAAGTCCACCGCCAGCGAGCCCACTTCATACCGATGCTGCGCCAACCCGTGCCCGTCCGAATGCACCTCGAACCGGCACACATCCCGGTTCGCCTTCTTCGCACGGCCCGCGAGCCGGAAGGACAACTCCGGGTCCGTACGCCGGTCATCGGTCCCGTGCACGATCAGGACCCGGCGCCCCGCGAGCTGCTTGACCGGTTCGAGCGGCGCCGCCACATCGTCCTCCGGAAGCCAAGGGGCAAGAGCAAGAACGGAGTTGACGGCCTCGTGGCCACCCGCGTGCAGCGCGGCTCGGCCCCCCATGTCGATGCCCGCGAGGCAGATCGGTACGTCCCCGTAGCGGCGCACCACCTCGTCGGCCGCCCACCGGGCATCGCGCGCGAGCTCGGCCTGCGTCCCGTTCCAGCCGCGGCACCGGTACTGCACGACATGCGTGACGAGGCCGGCGTCCCGCCCCGCGCGCGTGAGGCGGCGGGCGAGCGGGCGCAGCGCGGCCCGGTCCATGGGGGAGGGTCTGCGGGCCGACGTCTCCTCGCCCGCGGGGAGCAGCAGCACGACGCCGCCCACCGCTCCCGGCACCGGCCCGGCCGCCTTGGCAAGCCGCGCCTCGCGGCTCTGCGTCGCTCGCTGCTGCATGACTGCACAGTGTCAGAAGCCCGGCGTACGCCGCCGGTGGAGCGGGTCACTGTTGCGTATCGACGGATCATGCCCGGCGGCCCACGCCCGTCCCCCTCGCTCCTCCTCACTCCTCGCAACGAACTGGCAACGAACCGCAGCGATCTACGCGCGTAGGAGTTAGAGTGCGGAAATGACGAGCCCGATCACCGCGAACCCCAACAGCCCCCGGGTGCCGACCGCCGAGCAGATCCGTCGCGCGCCCAAGGTGCTCCTGCACGACCACCTCGACGGCGGCCTCAGGGCCGGCACGACCGTCGACCTGGCCCGCGAGCAGGGGTACGAGAACCTGCCGGAGGCCGACGCCGACAAGCTCGGCGTCTGGTTCCGTGAAGCGGCCGACTCCGGTTCCCTGGAGCGGTACTTGGAGACGTTCAGTCACACCTGCGCCGTCATGCAGACGCGCGAGGCGCTGGTTCGGGTCGCCGCCGAGTGCGCCGAGGACCTCGCCGAGGACGGCGTCGTCTACGCCGAGGTCCGCTACGCCCCGGAGCAGCACCTGGAACAGGGGCTCACCCTCCAAGAGGTCGTCGAGGCGGTCAACGAGGGCTTCAGGGAAGGCGAGCGGCGCGCGAAGGAGAGCGGTCACCGCATCCGCGTCGGCGCCCTGCTCACCGCGATGCGGCACGCGGCCCGCGCCCTGGAGATCGCCGAACTCGCCAACGGATACCGGGACTTGGGCGTCGTCGGCTTCGACATCGCGGGAGCGGAGGCCGGCTTCCCGCCCACCCGCCACCTCGACGCCTTCGAGTACCTCAAGCGGGAGAACAACCACTTCACGATCCACGCGGGCGAGGCCTTCGGCCTTCCGTCCATCTGGCAGGCGTTGCAGTGGTGCGGCGCGGACCGGCTCGGGCACGGTGTGCGCATCATCGACGACATCAAGGTGGAGGCCGACGGCAGCGTACAGCTGGGCCGCCTCGCCTCGTACGTGCGCGACAAGCGGATCCCGCTTGAGCTGTGCCCCTCGTCGAACCTGCAGACCGGTGCCGCGAGTTCCTACGGGGAGCACCCCATCGGGCTGCTGCGGAAGCTGCACTTCAGGGCGACGGTCAACACGGACAACCGCCTCATGTCCGGTACGTCGATGAGCCGCGAATTCGAGCACCTGGTCGACGCGTTCGGTTACACGCTCGACGACATGCAGTGGTTTTCCGTCAATGCGATGAAGTCAGCATTCATTCCTTTCGATGAACGACTGGCCATGATCAATGACGTCGTCAAGCCCGGATATGCCGAGTTGAAATCCGAATGGCTGTTCCGTCAGACCGCTTCCACCAGCGGGTCTGCCGCCGAGTAGGGCCTTTCCGGGGGACATTGAAGCGGTCGGGAACGCTTGTTCCCGACCGCTTTTCCCGGCGGTTCGCTGTTTGCGGGTGCAGCGGAGGAATGTTTACGGTCGTGGACCGCTCATTCCCCCGTCATCGTCAAGAGGACGCATTTCACAATGAAGCACTCTGCTGCCAAGACCCTCGGTGTCGCCGCTCTCGGAGCCGCTTTCGCCGCCGCCGGTGCCGGTGCCGCGAACGCCGCCCCGGCCGTGCCCGACGCCGCCGGCACCGTCGGATCCGTGACCTCCGCCCTCCCGCTGCAGGACGTGGCGTCGACGCTGCCCGCCGGTGCCGAGTCCGTGTCCGCCGCTCAGGGCGCCGTGGCCAACGGCCTGACCACGGCCACGCCGGTCGTGGACCAGGCCGCGAAGGGCGCCCTGCCGCTCGACGGCGACCCGGTCTCCGGGCTGCTCGGCGGCCTGCCGGTCGGCCCGCTCGGCTGACCCGACCCACCGCACACGCCGAAGGGGCGCACCCGCGATCACGCGGATGCGCCCCTTCGGCGTGGATGCGAACGGACGTCACCAGGCCTGGCGGACCTTGTTCTCACTCGGGAACAGGATCCACAGCACGATGTAGAGCAGGAACTGCGGGCCCGGCAGCAGGCACGAGACCAAGAAAATCACGCGCATCGTGGCCGCGGAGGTGCCGAAGCGCCGTGCCAGCGCTGCGCACACTCCGCCGATCATCCGTCCGTTCGTGGGGCGGGCAAGGGCGGTCATGGTGGGCTCCTTCGCGAACCGTATGTCTTCGGTGTGTCGTGCTTACGTCTTCGAAGGTACGCCGCTCGACCGGGTAAAACGTCAGCTCACGGGGCGATGCCGACCCTGGAAATCGTCGGGGTCGGACCCTGAAGCGGCTCCTGCGGGGGGAGGGGGACGTGCTCCGCCCAGCGGCGTAGCCGGGAGCGCAGGGCGGGCACCACGAGGAGGTGGGCGAGCGCGACGCCCATCGTGTTCAGGAACAGCGAGTCGATGTCCACGACCTGGCCGGGCACGCCGGTCTGCAGCAGTTCGATGCCGAGCGAGATCAGTGCGGCCATGACGACCGTGCGCACAAGCGAACCCCACAACGACACGTACAGGCGGCCGCCCGCGACGGGCAGCAGCACGCCGAGCGGGGCGAGCAGCGCCAGGCCCTCACCGATACGCAGCGCCGCCTCGCGCCTGCCGAGCGCGAGGTCGGAGCGGATGCCGGCCAAGGGGTGCAGGTTCGCCGCGCTGACCCAGGGCACGTCCAGGGGGCGCAGCGTGAACCAGGCAACGAAGAGGAGATGCGCGGCGAGAAGGGCGATCCCCGCCGCACGGAAACGGACGGCGGCCCTTTGGCCGCTCGAGCGATGGCGCTGCACGCACCCCTAGACGCCGGACGCGGCAGGATCGGTTCCGCCCAAGCTCGGACGAGCTTCCGATGGGCTTCCGCCGAGGTCGCGGCGGGGACGCGGCGGGGGTGGCGCCGGGCCGTGCGGTGTCCGTCAGTTCAGGGTTCTCGTCGGGGCCGGGATCAGGCCAGGGCGGGCCTTCAGCGCCTCCGAGCAGGAGTATTCGCGGGGCGGAGCGGAGTCAGGGCCGCCGAGGACCACGTGCTCCTCGTCCTCCGCCGTGACCTCGCTGGTCGCGAACGTGCAGATGACCTGGGCCAGGGCGTAGGGGGACAGGTCGGCCGGTGTGGTGTTCAGGCGCAGCGTGTCCGCGGGGTCGCCCTCGCGCGGGCCCGAGACCTTGAGGCCGGAGCGGACGTCCGTCGTGTAGCCCGCCGTCTTCTCCTCGCCGGAGGGGGCCGCGGCCAACTGCGCGAGCAGCTCCCGGGCCACCACGATCCGGTCGGACGACTGGCCGCGCTCCAGCGTGATGGTCCGGTCGACCGTGACCAGCTGCGACGTACAGACCAGATAGACCTGCACCGGGAACTCGCCGCCCGCCTGCGCCCCCACCTCGTCCGAGCCCGCCAGGGAGCAGCCCACGCGCGTGGGCGCGGCGCCGAACTCCGTCGGCACCTCCGTGGGACGGATCCCGCAGCCGGTGAGCAGCAGAGCGGCGAGGCCCATGTGGGCCCAGGGGCGTACCCGTCGCGTCACGACGAGGCACCGCCTTCCCGCGCTTCCTCGGTGTCCTCCTCCGTGGCGGATGCGAGACGCTCGGCGTCCCGCGGCAGGTGCAGCGTGAACACGGCTCCCCCTTCGGGGGAGTTGGCCGCGCCGATCCGGCCGCCGTGGATACGGGCGTTCTCCACGGCGATGGACAGGCCGAGGCCGCTGCCCTCCGAGCGGGGCCGCGAGGCGCTCGCCTTGAAGAAGCGGTCGAAGACGTGCGGCAGGACGTCATCGGGGATGCCCGGACCGTGGTCGCGTACGGCGATGACGATGTCGTCGCCCTCCACCCGCACCGAGACGCGCACCGGGGACCCGCCGTGCTTGAGCGCGTTGCCGATCAGGTTCGCGAGGATCACGTCGAGGCGGCGCGGGTCGAGGCGGGCCGTGATGCCGCGCTCGGCGTCGAGTTCGACGGCGTCCAGCCAGGCGCGGGCGTCGATGCAGGCGGTGATCTGGTCGGCGAGGTCGACGTCGTCGAGGACGAGCTTGGCGCTGCCCGCGTCGAAGCGGGTGACCTCCATGAGGTTCTCGACGAGGTCGTTCAGGCGCCGGGTCTCGCTGACCACGAGACGTACGGCCGGTTCGATCATGGGGTCGACCGAGCCGGTCTCGGCGTCGAGCTCCTCCTCCAGGATCTCCGTCACCGCGGTGATCGCGGTCAGCGGCGTGCGCAGCTCGTGCGACATGTCGGCGACGAAGCGGCGCGAGGACTCGTCGCGGGAACTCATGTCCGCGACCTTCTTCTCCAGGTTCTCCGCCGTCTTGTTGAACGTACGGGACAGCTCCGCGAGTTCGTCCGTACCGGAGACGCGCAGCCGGGTGTCGAGCTTGCCCTCGCCGAGCCTGCGCGCGGCGACCCCCAGCCGGTGCACCGGCTTGAGCACCGTCGTCGCGGCCGCCTGCGCGAGCAGCGCGGAGCCGATGAGGGCGAGCGCGGTGGCGATGCCGAGCGACCAGGCGAGCGAGCCGAGATCCTTGGCCTCCGGCTCAAGGGACTTGAGCATGTAGCCGGTCGGCCCGTCGTCCACGGTGGCGCCGCCGACCAGGTACGGGGTGCCGTCCTGCGTGATCCGCTGCCAGTACAGGTGGTACGCGTGCTTGTTGCCGCCGTCGACCGGCTGCTTCTTGGTGACCGCGGCCTGCAGCGACCTCGGCACGTCGGCGACGGTGAAGGCGTCCAGGTCGGAATTGCCCACGACCCGGCGGTCGTTCTCGTCCTTCGCCATGAGCATCACGCTGAAGTGCTGGCTGCTGCCCGCCATCAGGTTCGCCGCGTGCTGCAACTCGCCCTGTGTGGGCACCCCGGGCAGCGCCGCCGCCCGGTTCTGCATCTCCTGCTTGAAGTCGCTGAGCGCGGAGTCCTGCGTGCGCGTGAGCACCGCCTCGCGGTTGAGCCAGTACGCGATCCCCGACGCGGACACCGCGGCCGTCAGCGCCACGAGCGCGAACACGACGACGAGGCGCAGCCGCAGGCTGGTGAAGCGCAGGCCGGCGAGCAGGGTCTTCTTGGCGGCGGCCGCGCCCCGGAGCTTGTCGTGCGGTTTCGTCACTGAGGCGTGTCCAGCCGGTAGCCCACCCCGCGCACCGTACGGATCAGGGTCGGCGACGACGGCACGTCCTCGACCTTCGCGCGCAGCCGCTGCACACACGCGTCGACGAGCCGCGAGTCACCGAGGTAGTCGTGCTCCCACACCAGGCGCAGCAACTGCTGCCGGGACAGCGCCTGTCCGGGCCGCCTGCTCAGTTCGAGCAGCAACCGCAGCTCGGTCGGCGTCAGTTGGAGGTCCTCGCCGTTCTTCGTCACCGTCATCGCGGCGCGGTCGATCACCAACGAGCCGAAGGAAGCGGCATCGTTGGCCTCCCGCTCGCCGCGCCGCAGCACCGCTCGGATCCGCGCGTCGAGCACGCGGCCCTGCACCGGCTTCACGACATAGTCGTCGGCGCCGGACTCCAGGCCCACCACGACGTCGATGTCGTCGCTGCGCGCGGTCAGCAGGATGATCGGCAGTTGGTCGGTGCGCCGGATGCGCCGGCACACCTCGAAACCGTCGATGCCGGGCAGCATCACGTCGAGGACGATCAGATCGGGCCGCGCTTCGCGCAGCAGCTTCAGACCGTCCTCTCCGGTGGCAGCGGTGGCGACCCGATGGCCCTGGCGCGTAAGTGACAGCTCCAGGGCCGTTCGGATGGCGTCGTCGTCCTCGATCAGCAACAGGGAAGGCACGAGCGCCATTCTGGCCCATCAGAGGCCTTCAGTTCGACCGAGTGTGCCCTTCAGGTGCGGGGAAGAGGGTCGGAAGGGGCCCGGGAGCGGCCCGGCGGGTCCGCTTTCTCCACGCCTGCTCCCCATTGCGGGAGCCGCTGTGACAGGCCTGTGACAGTCGCCGGACACCGTCATGAACTCGGCCCGGCAAGCTTTTGGTCATCGCGAAGAACGACCGCGACGACGACTCAGAAGTATTCGGTACTCCACGACGGGGGGCGCGAGATGAACACGCTGCACAGCACCACCTCAAGCGCGGTTGTCACGCGTCTGCACGACATGGGCCGGGTGGCTTCCGAGCGTCACGAGAAGTCCGGCACTGTGAGCGGGCGGGGGTGCGCACGCGGCGCCGGGCGTCAGCACACCGGGTTCATGACGGTGGTTGACACGCGGGAAACGGTGACCGAGGGGGGTCACGGGGGTGCCGCGTACAGGGAGGACTCGGGGGAGTCGTGCCGGACGTCCTTGTCGGAGGCCGAGTTCACGGCCTACGTCCAGGAACGCCGCTCCTCCCTGTACGCCACCGCCTACCACCTGACCGGTGACCGGTTCGAGGCCGAGGACCTGCTGCAGAGCGCGCTGTTCTCGACGTACCGGGCCTGGGACCGGATCAGCGACAAGGCCGCGGTCGGGGGCTACCTCCGCCGCACCATGACGAACCTGCACATCAGCGCGTGGCGCCGCCGCAAGCTGAACGAGTACCCGACCGAGGAGCTGCCGGAGACGGTAGGCGACACGGACGCGATGCGCGGCACGGAGCTGCGCGCGGTTCTCTGGCAGGCCCTGGCCCGCCTCCCCGAACTGCAGCGCACCATGCTCGTGCTCCGCTACTACGAGGGCCGCACGGACCCGGAGATCGCGGACATCCTCGACATCAGTGTGGGAACGGTGAAGTCCAGCATCTGGCGCTCGCTGCGGCGGCTGCGCGAGGACGAGGTGCTCAGCTTCGGCCGTGACCAGGAGGAGTCCTTCGGCGAGCTTGTCGCCTGAAGGCTGGGGGGAACGGGGGCCCTACGGGGGAGCAGTAGGGGGGTGTGAGCGGGACCGGAAGGCCGGGGGGTCTTTCCGGTCCCGTTCCGTCTTTCCGGCCAACCGTGGTCGACGTCTCGGGGCTCCGCCCCGGACCCCGCTGCTCAATCGCCGCAGGGGCTTGATTTAGGCGCGCGCCTTCACGCAACGACCCGCCGCAGCCGCCGCGACCCGGCCGAGCGCCTCCTCCTTGCCACACGCATGCGCACCGAGCGCCACCTGCCGCCCCACGATGCCCCGCTCCATCCGCATCAGCCGCCACCCGCGCCGCACCAGAAACCCCACCGACTTGCGCCCCTCCCTGAGGTCACGCAGCAGCCGACGCCGGAACGTCGTCGACGGCCGGCCGCGCAGGCACAACGCGTCGGCCAGCACCCCCGCCTCCCGGCAGCGCTCCACGATGTCCGCCGCGAAGATGCCCTCGGCGATGAACAGTGGCGTGCGCTCGATGTCCAACGTCTCCTCGCCCACACGCGAGCTGGAGGAGATGTCGTAGACCGGAACACTCGTCCGGCCTTTCGCGCACAGCGCCACGATCGCGGCGACCGCCACCTCGGCGTCCCAGGACAGCGGCGAGTCCCAGTCGATGTCCGAAGTGCCCGGCACCAGCGGCAGCGTGGGGTCGCCCGTCTCTTTGTAGAAGTCGTCGAGACACAGGACGGGCAGCCCGGAGCGGGCCGCGAAGGACGACTTGCCGGAGCCCGAGGGGCCACAGAGCAGGACGACCCGCGTCGGTATCGGAGGATGCGAACTCACGAGACACCAGTGTGAGGCATGGCGACCGCCCTGCCGCCCCGCGTGGTGTGGTTGTGGCACGCACCACGCCAACTACCCTGTGTACCCACATGATTACACTGGCGAAAGGTTTCGGGCGTAACACCATGGCACGACACGCAGACCACAAACACTCGACCTCCGTGCGGCGCACCCTGATGCGCGTCGGACTCACCGTGACCGCGGCCGGCGCCGTCGTCGCCGGGGGTGGTGCCGCCGCGAGCGCGGCGCCGATCCCCCTGCCGCAGTCCGCGACCGGCGACTCCAACGTCGACTCGGCGGCCGACGGCATCTCCACGGCGCTCAACTCGGCCACGTCGAACGGTCTGGGCACGCTGAAGAGGCTGCCCCTGGACCCGCTGGCCGGGACGGGCGTCGACCCGCTGGACAACGCGATCGCCACGCAGGTCGCGGACTTCGCGCCGGTCAGCACGGCCGCGATCACCGATCCGGTGACTTCGGGGGCGTCGCTGGAGGAGCTGCCCGTGGTGGGCCCGGTCACGAGCGTGCTGCCGGGCTGATCGGCATGACAGTGGCCCCGGCCCCTCCTGGACGGCGGAGGAGCCGGGGCCACTGCGTTGCTCGAGCGGTGACGCCCTAGTACGCGGAGCCGGACGCGCCCAGCGAACCCGTCGGGTGCCAGACCGTCTTGGTCTCCAGGAAGTGCGTGAGGCGGTCCGTGCCGGGGTCCGCCATGAAGTCCTCCACAGGCTGTGGACGGCGTACGCGCTTCAGGTTGTCGGCGGCGCCGATCTCGAGCTGCTTCGCCAACTCGGCGTCGGCGCCCGTCAGATCGATGCCGTTGACGTCCTGGTGCGCGGCGAGCGAAGGCGCGATCTCCGCCGCCCTGCCGGACAGCACGTTCACGACGCCGCCGGGCACGTCCGAGGTCGCGAGCACCTCGCCGAGGGACAGCGCCGGGAGCGGGGACCGCTCACTGGCGATCACGACGACCGTGTTGCCGCTCGCGATCACGGGGGCGATCACCGAGACCAGGCCGAGGAAGGACGAGTCCTGCGGCGCGAGGACCGCGACGACGCCGGTCGGCTCGGGCGTGGAGAGATTGAGGAACGGTCCGGCGACGGGGTTCGCCCCGCCGACCACCTGCCCGATCTTGTCGGTCCAGCCCGCGTACCAGACCCAGCGGTCGATCGCGGCGTCGACGACTGCGGCGGCCTTGGACTTGGACAGGCCCTCCGCCTCGGCGACCTCGCGCACGAACTGCTCGCGGCGGCCCTCCAGCATCTCGGCGACGCGGTACAGGACCTGCCCGCGGTTGTACGCCGTCGCGCCCTGCCAGCCGCCGAACGCCTTGCGGGCGGCGACCACGGCGTCACGGGCGTCCTTGCGGGAGGAGAGCGGCGCGTTGGCGAGCCATTCGCCCTTGCTGGAGGTCACTTCGTACACCCGGCCGCTCTCGGAACGCGGGAACTTCCCGCCGACGTACAGCTTGTAGGTCTTGAGGACACTCAGTCGCGCGTCATTACGGTCAGACATCGAGGTACGCCTCCAGGCCGTGCCGACCGCCCTCGCGGCCGAAACCCGACTCCTTGTAGCCGCCGAACGGCGAGGTCGGGTCGAACTTGTTGAACGTGTTGGCCCAGACGACCCCGGCGCGGAGCTTGTTCGCGACCGCGAGGATGCGCGAGCCCTTCTCCGTCCAGATGCCGGCCGAGAGCCCGTACTGCGAGTTGTTGGCCTTGGCGACGGCCTCGTCCGGCGTACGGAAGGTGAGCACGGAAAGGACCGGGCCGAAGATCTCGTCGCGGGCGACGGTGTGCGCCTGCGTGACGTTCGTGAAGAGCGTCGGCGCGAACCAGTAGCCGGAGGAGGGGAGTTCGCAGGGCGCCGACCAGCGCTCGGCGCCCTCGGCCTCGCCCTGCTCGGTGAGCGCGGTGATCCGGGCCAGCTGCTCCGCCGAGTTGATGGCGCCGATGTCCGTGTTCTTGTCGAGCGGGTCGCCGAGACGCAGGGTCGACAGGCGCGACTTCAGGCGGTCGAGCAACTCGTCCTGGATCGACTCCTGGACGAGGAGACGGCTGCCCGCGCAGCAGACCTGCCCCTGGTTGAAGAAGATCCCGGTGACGATCCCTTCCACGGCCTGGTCGATGGGAGCGTCGTCGAAGACGATGTTCGCGCCCTTGCCGCCGAGTTCGAGCGTCAGCTTCTTGTCCGTACCGGCGACGGTGCGGGCGATCTCCTTGCCGACGGCCGTGGAGCCGGTGAAGGCCACCTTGTTCACGTCGGGGTGGGCGACGAGCGCCGCGCCCGAATCGCCGTACCCGGGAAGGATGTTGACCACGCCCTTCGGCAGGCCCGCCTGACGGCAGATGTCCGCGAAGAAGAGAGCGGAGAGCGGGGTCGTCTCGGCGGGCTTGAGGACGACGGTGTTGCCCGTCGCCAGCGCCGGGGCGATCTTCCACGCCAGCATCAGGAGCGGGAAGTTCCAGGGGATGACCTGGCCCGCGACGCCGAGCGGCCTGGGGTCCGCGCCGTACCCCGCGTGGTCGAGCTTGTCGGCCCAGCCCGCGTAGTAGAAGAAGTGCGCGGCGACCAGCGGGAGGTCCGCGTCGCGCGTCTCCTTGATGGGCTTTCCGTTGTCGAGCGTCTCCAGGACGGCCAGTTCGCGGCTGCGCTCCTGGATGATGCGCGCGATACGGAAGAGGTACTTGCCGCGCTCGGTGCCCGGCAGCGCGGACCACTTCTCGAACGCCTTGCGGGCGGCCTTCACCGCGCGCTCGACGTCGGCCTCACCGGCCTGCGCGACCTCGGAGAGGACCTCTTCGGTCGACGGCGAGACGGTCTTGAAGACCTTGCCGTCGGCGGCCTCGGTGAACTCGCCGTCGATGAACAGCCCGTAGGACGGTGCGATGTCGACGACGGACCGCGACTCGGGCGCGGGCGCGTACTCAAATGCGTTTGCCATGGGTGATCAGTCCACCGTCACGTAGTCGGGACCGGAGTAGCGTCCTGTGGCCAGCTTCTGACGCTGCATCAGCAGATCGTTCAGGAGGCTGGAGGCGCCGAAGCGGAACCAGTGGTTGTCGAGCCAGTCCTCGCCCGCGGTCTCGTTCACGATGACCAGGAACTTGACGGCGTCTTTGGAGGTGCGGATGCCACCCGCCGGCTTCACACCGACCTGTACCCCGGTGGCGGCGCGGAAGTCGCGTACGGCTTCGAGCATGAGGAGGGTGTTGGCGGGGGTGGCGTTGACGCCGACCTTTCCGGTCGAGGTCTTGATGAAGTCGGCCCCGGCCAGCATGCCGATCCAGCTCGCGCGCCGGATGTTGTCGTACGTCGAGAGCTCGCCGGTCTCGAAGATGACCTTGAGGCGGGCGGTGCCGGAGGCCTCCTTCACCGCGCGGATCTCGTCGTGGACCTTCATGTAGTCGCCCGCGAGGAAGGCGCCGCGATCGATGACCATGTCGATCTCGTCCGCCCCTGCGGCCACGGCCTCTCGTACGTCCCCGAGCTTGACCTCGAGGGCGGCGCGGCCTGCCGGGAAGGCGGTCGCCACGGAGGCGACCTTCACGTCCGTGCCGGCGACGGCGGCCTTCGCGGTGGCCACCATGTCGGGGTAGACGCAGAGCGCCGCGGTGCGCGGGGTGTCGCGGTCGGTGGGGTCCGGGTGGACCGCCTTCGCGCCGAGGGCCCGGACCTTGCCCGGGGTGTCGGCGCCTTCCAGGGTCGTCAGGTCGATCATCGAGATGGCCAGGTCGATGGCGTACGCCTTCGCCGTGGTCTTGATCGAACGGGTCCCGAGCGAAGCGGCGCGCGCCTCCAGGCCGACCGCGTCGACGCCGGGCAACCCGTGCAGGAAGCGGCGCAGCGTGCGCTCGGACGTGGTGACGTCCTGGTAAGCGGCGGGTGCGGGTGCAGAACTGGGCATGGTCACGAGGGGAGCATATCTACGCGCGTAGCGGCTTGTACAGGTCGGGGTTCATGGTTCGCTGCGACGTGGTTGCGGTCGCGGGGCTCTGCCCCGCACCCCCGCGCCTCAAGCGCCGGCGGGGCTGGAATGGCTCACCCGCCGCCGGGGCTGGAACAACGAGGGTTGACGGGTCGGGCACAATCGAGCCATGACGAGCAGCCAGACCACGCCCCCGCAGGCACGTGACCGGATCTATCGGTCTCCCGCCGGTATCGCCGGTGGAGTCGTGTTGATCCTGGTCGGGGCCTGGCTGGGCATCGACGCCGTGGTCAACGGGGACGGGCGGACGCCGTGGATGGCGCTCGCGGGCCTGCTGTTCGTGGTGCCGCTCGTCGTCGCGTTCACCATCCGGCCGGCCGTCTTCGGGAACGAGGAGCGGCTGCGTGTGCGCAACCCGTTCCGGGACATCACGTTGCCGTGGTCGGCGATCTCGGCCTTCAAGTCCGGGTACTCGAACGAGGTCTTCGACGAGGCGGGTGCCAAGTACCAGCTCTGGTCGATCCCGGTTTCGCTGCGTGGCCGCCGCAAGGCGCAGCGCCAGCAGATGCGCGCCGCGAAGGGGGGCCGCACCACCACCGGTGCCTCCGGGCTTCCTGTGACCGAGCCGCGGTCCACGGGGGACCTGGCCATGGACGAGATCCGTGAACTGCACGCGGCACGCACCGAGGCCGAGCCGGCGCCGGGCACCGTGACGATCCGCTGGGCGTACGAAATCATCGCCCCGGCAGTCGTGGGGGCTGTGCTCCTCGTGGTCCTCATCGCACTGGGCTAGGCCGTTACGGCCACAGGGCTCCGCCCCGGACCCCGCGCCTCAATCGCCGGCGGGGCTTAAAAACCCAATCGCCGCAGGGGCTTGAAATGCCGATACCGCCGCACCGGCTTGAAAGACCTGCTCAAGCGCCGCAGGGGCTTGAAGGCCTGTACCCCGCACCGGCTGAAAGTCCTGCTCAATCGCCGCAGGGGCTTGATCTCTCAAGCCCCGCCGGCGATTGAGCAGGACTTTCCAGCCCCGCCGGTGGATGGGCATTTCAAGCCCCGCCGGCGATTGAGGCGCGGGGTCCGGGGCGGAGCCCCGTGACCGCAACCGCGGGCGACGCCGAGCTAGATACCCGCCGCAACCGCAAGATCGCGCTTGAGTGACGCGAGGCGTTCGGCGGCTACGTCCCGGGCCGCGGGCAGCGACGGTCGGTCGGCCACCGGAACCACAACCTCCAGGTAACACTTCAACTTCGGCTCCGTCCCCGACGGCCGCACCACGACCCTCGCCCCGTCCAGGGCGTAGCGGAGCCCATCCGTGGGCGGCAACCCACCCTCCCCCTCCGAGAGGTCATCCGCCCGGGTCACCGCGAGCCCCGCCAGCTCCACCGGCGGCACCTCGCGGAGCCTGCGCATCGCGTCCGCGATGACCGACAGGTCCTCGACCCGCACGCTCAACTGGTCCGTGGCGTGCAGGCCGTGGGCCAGCGCCAGGTCGTCGAGCGCGTCGAGGAGCGTACGGCCCTGCGACTTCAGCTCGCTCGCCAGCTCGGTCACGAGCAGCGCGGCCGTGATGCCGTCCTTGTCGCGTACGCCCTCGGGGTCGACGCAGTAGCCGAGCGCCTCCTCGTAGCCGTAGCGCAGGCCCTCGACACGGGCGATCCACTTGAAGCCGGTGAGCGTCTCCTCGTACGGGAGTCCCGCCGACTCGGCGATCCGGCCGAGCAGCGAGGACGACACGATCGACTCGGCGAGTACGCCGCTCACGCCCCGCTTGACGAGGTGTGCGGCCAGCAGCGCGCCGACCTCGTCGCCGCGCAGCATCCGCCACTCGCCGCCGTCGGGCACGGCCACCGCGCAGCGGTCCGCGTCCGGGTCGTTGGCGATGATCAGGTCCGGGGTCTCGTCCAGTGCGCGGGCCGTCGCGAAGGACAGGTCCATCGCCCCCGGCTCCTCCGGGTTCGGGAACGCGACCGTGGGGAAGTCCGGGTCGGGCTCGGCCTGTTCCGGCACGGGCACCGGCTCGGGGAAGCCCGCGCGGGCGAAGGCCGCGAGGAGCGTCTCCTTGCCGACACCGTGCATCGCCGTGTAGACGGTGCGGGCGCTGCGGGCCGAGCCCGGAGCCAGGACCGCGTCCGTGCGCGCCAGGTACGCCTCCAGGACGTCCTCGCCCAGCGTCTCCCAGCCGCTCTCCGCACGCGGCACGTCGTGCAGCGACGCCACCGCGGCGATCTCGGCGGCGATCTCCGCGTCGGCCGGTGGCACGATCTGGGAACCGTCGCCGAGGTACACCTTGTAGCCGTTGTCACGCGGCGGGTTGTGCGAGGCCGTGACCTCGACGCCCGCGACCGCGCCCAGGTGCCGTATGGCGAAGGCGAGTACGGGGGTGGGCAGCGGGCGGGGGAGGACCGCGGCGCGCAGCCCGGCCCCCTCCATCACGGCGGCCGTGTCGCGCGCGAAGTCCGCCGACTTGTGCCGGGCGTCGTAGCCGATGACGACCGGCCCGTCCGTCTGACCCTTGGCCTTCAGGTACGCCGCCAGGCCCGCGGCCGCGCGGATGACCACCGCGCGGTTCATCCGCGTGGGGCCTGCGCCCAGTTCGCCGCGGAGGCCTGCTGTGCCGAACTGGAGCGTGCCGGAGAAGCGCTCGCCGATCGCTTCCAGGTCGGCGGCCTCGATGAGCTTGGCGAGTTCCTCGCGGGTTTCCGGGTCCGGGTCCTCCGCGAGCCAGGTCTTCGCCCGGTCGAACGGTGCGGTGCCAGATACGGTCACGGTTCGCATTCCTTCGGGAGTTCTTGGGCCGCAACGGGGTTGACGTCTCGGGGCTCTGCCCCGGACCCCGCTACTCAATCGCCGCAGGGGCTTAAAAGACCTGCTCAATCGCCGCAGGGGCTTGAAATGCCCTACCGCCGCACCGGCTTAAAGGCCCTGCTCAATCGCCGCAGGGGCTTGAATGCCCGGCGGGCGCCGGATCAGATCTTCGCTAGGACCTTGGTCAGCAGGTCGCCCATGGCGGAGGCCGAGTCGCGGCCCGCCTGGAGGACCTCTTCGTGGTTGAGGGGCTCGCCGGAGAGGCCCGCCGCCAGGTTCGTCACCAGGGAGATGCCGAGCACCTCGGTGCCCGCCTCACGGGCCGCGATGGCCTCCAGGGTGGTGGACATGCCGACGAGGTCGGCGCCGAGGACGCCGGCCATCCGGACCTCGGCGGGGGTCTCGTAGTGCGGGCCCGTGAACTGGGCGTAGACGCCCTCTTCCAGGCTCGGGTCGATCTCCTTGCACAACGCGCGCAGTCGCGGCGAGTACAGGTCGGTGAGGTCGACGAAGTTGGCGCCGACGATCGGGGAGGCCGCGGTCAGGTTGATGTGGTCGGAGATGAGCACCGGCTGGCCGGGGCGCATGCCCTGGCGCAGACCACCGCAGCCGTTGGTGAGCACGATGGTCTTGCAGCCCGCCGCGGCGGCCGTGCGCACACCGTGCGCGACGGCGGCGACGCCGCGGCCCTCGTAGAAGTGCGTACGGCCCAGGTAGACCAGGGCGCGCTTCTCGCCGACCTGGTACGAGCGGACGGTGCCGCCGTGGCCCGCCACCGCGGCGCCGGTGAAGCCGGGCAGCTCGGTGAAGGGGAACTCGGCGGCGGGCTCGCCCAGCGCCTCGGAGGCGGGCGCCCAGCCGGAGCCCATCACGAGGGCGACATCGTGGGTCTCGGCGCCCGTCAGCTCGCGCAGCCGCGCGGCTGCGGCGTCGGCGGCGGCGTACGGGTCGGCCAGGACGTGGTCCGGAGTAAGAGAAGCGTTCACGCCGACGAGAGTAGCCTGTCGTTGCCTACGCGCGTAGATGTCGGAGGTCACGTCCTTGTGATCGTTGCTTTGTCGTTTCCGACAACCAGGGACGCCGGATGGCCTCGATGCGCCTCAGCAGGGGCGCTTGCGCAGCTCCATCGCGTAGTCGTGCGGCGCGCCCGCCGACTCCGCCGCGTCGGCGATCTCGCCCAGGTACCGCGCCGAGGGGAGCCCGCCCTCGTAACCGTTCAGTACGTAGAGCCACGCGGGCTCCTCGCCCTCCAGGGTGTCCACGCGGACCCGCATCCGCCGGTAGATGTCGAGGCCGACACCCTCCCAGCGGTCCATCGACTCCTCGTCCATCGGGGCGATGTCGTAGAGCGCGACGAAGACCTGTGAACGCGGCGCCTCGACGATGGTGGCGAGTGCGCCCTCCCAGCCCATGTGCTCGCCCCCGAACGTGAGCCGCCAGCCGTTCAGCCAGCCGGTCGCGCGCAGCGGCGAGTGCGGTGCGCGGCGCGTCATGAGCCGCGCGTCGAGAGTGCCGGCGTACGCGGCGTAGAGCGACATGGGACCGAGCGTACGTCAGACGGACCAGGTGTCTCGTGAGTAACCGAAGCACCGTTCCTGGTGACTGAGCAGGAGTGGGTCCCGTCCACCCGCACGCCCCGAACGGTCTTGGGCGCACTGGTCCCCGGCGGGCTCGACCCCTGGGCGGAGCCCCCGCCCGGATCATCACACGATCGAGCTAGCTCGACCCCGAACGCACTCCCCGACGAGCAGCTACTACCCCCCCCTTAAGAGGGGACGAGCACTGCTTCCAGGAGGGGATATGCGCATCCCGGGCCCGCGCGACGCCCGGACGGGGGCCCCGGCTCGGTGCGGCCTTGAAGCGTGCGGGACAATGGGGCATGTGACTCGGATCGTGATCATCGGCGGCGGACCTGGCGGATACGAGGCGGCCTTGGTGGCCGCGTCCCTCGGGGCGGAGGTGACCGTCGTCGACTGCGACGGCCTCGGCGGGGCGTCGGTGCTGACCGACTGCGTACCGTCGAAGACCTTGATCGCCACGGCCGAGGTGATGACCACCTTCGACTCTTCTTATGAAGAGCTCGGCATCATCGTCGAGGACGACACCCCCGACCCGGACAGCCCGGCCCGTGTCGTCGGCGTGGACCTCGGCAAGGTCAACCGCCGTGTGAAGCGCCTCGCGCTCGCGCAGTCCCATGACATCACCGCTTCCGTCACCCGCGCGGGTGCGCGCGTGCTGCGCGGAAAGGGCCGCCTGGACGGCCAGCAGGCGCTCGACGGCTCCCGCAAGGTGATCGTCACCGCGGCCGACGGCGCGGAGGAGACCCTCGTCGCCGACGCCGTGCTCCTGTGCACCGGCGGCCACCCGCGCGAGCTCGTCGACGCGCAGCCCGACGGCGAGCGGATCCTCAACTGGACGCAGGTGTACGACCTGGACGAGCTCCCCGAGGAGCTCATCGTGGTCGGTTCCGGTGTCACCGGCGCCGAGTTCGCGGGTGCCTACAAGGCGCTCGGCTCCAAGGTCACCCTCGTCTCCTCCCGCGACCGCGTGCTGCCCGGCGAGGACCCGGACGCGGCCGCCGTCCTGGAGGACGTGTTCCGGCGCCGCGGCATGAACGTCATGGCCCGCTCCCGCGCCGCCTCCGCCAAGCGCGTCGGCGACCGCGTCGAGGTCACGCTCTCCGACGGCCGGGTCATCTCCGGCACGCACTGCCTGATGGCGGTCGGCGCCGTGCCCAACAGTGAGGGTCTCGGCCTGGAGGACGCGGGCGTCAGGGTCAAGGAGTCGGGCCACATCTGGACCGACAAGGTCAGCCGCACCACCGCCCCCGGCGTGTACGCGGCCGGTGACGTGACCGGGGTCTTCGCCCTCGCCTCCGTCGCCGCGATGCAGGGCCGCATCGCGATGTACCACTTCCTGGGTGACGCGGTCACGCCGCTGAACCTCAAGACGGTCTCGTCCAACGTGTTCACCGACCCGGAGATCGCGACCGTCGGCTACACGCAGGCCGACGTCGACTCGGGCAAGATCGACGCCCGCGCCGTCAAGCTGCCGCTGCTGCGCAACCCCCGCGCGAAGATGCAGGGCATCCGGGACGGCTTCGTCAAGATCTTCTGTCGTCCGGGTACGGGCATCGTGGTCGGTGGAGTGGTCGTCGCGCCGCGCGCTTCGGAACTGATCCACCCCATCTCGATCGCGGTCGACAACAATCTGACGGTCGAGCAGATCGCGAACACGTTCACCGTGTACCCCTCGCTGTCGGGATCGATCGCGGAAGTGGCGCGGCAGCTGCACACGCGGAAGGTCGCCGAAGAGGGCTGAGGGGGGCAACGGGCCGCAGGTCACGGTGAGTTGCGGCCCATGCGGGGGGCATAGGCGTGACGTATAGGCACCCCGCCGTGCGTATACCACTTCCACGGTTCCTGTGCGAACAGAATCGGTAAATCGGCGCAAACTGCTGAAAGCAGACGGTCGTTGGGGTTACTGTCAGTTTCGTGTTCGCTGCAGAACGTCGTCAATTGATCCTCGAAATGGTGCGAGCCAACGGAGCGGTTTCGCTCCGTGAGCTCGCCCGCGTCGTCCAGACCTCTGAAGTGACCGTACGGCGGGACGTGCGCGCACTGGAGGCAGAAGGACTCCTCGACCGCCGGCACGGCGGTGCGGTATTGCCGGGCGGATTCACGCGGGAGTCCGGTTTTCCGCAGAAGTCACATCTCGCGACCGCAGAGAAGACGGCCATCGCCGATCTCGCCGCGGGTCTCGTCGAAGAGGGCGAGGCCATCGTGGTGGGCGCGGGGACGACCACGCAGGAGCTGGCCCGCCGGCTCGCGCGTGTGCCGGGCCTGACCGTCGTCACCAACTCCCTCCTCGTGGCACAGGCGCTCGCCCATGCCAACAGGGTGGAGGTCGTCATGACCGGTGGCACGCTGCGGGGTTCCAACTATGCGCTGGTGGGCAGCGGGGCGGAGCAGTCCCTGCAGGGCCTGAGAGTGTCGCGCGCCTTCCTGTCCGGCAGTGGTCTGACCGCCGAGCGCGGCCTCTCCACGTCCAACATGCTGTCGGCGTCCGTGGACCGGGCGCTCGTGCAGGCCGCGTCCGAGGTCGTCGTGCTCGCGGATCACACCAAGCTCGGTTCGGACACCATGTTCCAGACCGTGCCGACCGATGTGATCACGCGCCTCGTGACCGACGAGCCGCCCGCGCACGACGACCGGGCGGCGACGGAGCTTCAGGCGCTGGCCGATCAGGGTGTGCAGGTCGCTGTCGCGGGGGGCGGGGCGGAGGGCTCGTCCGGGGGCGGTGAACCCGTCCCGGCGCGGCAGCCGCGCCGGGATGTGCCTCTGCCGGGGCAGCGGCGCGGCCAACTCCCTGGCGGCGGCCACCCCTTGCGCTCCACGTCCCTGGACGCCCCCTCGGAACGCACGGCCCGGGTCGCCGATATGCGCCGCCGCTGAGTGTTGCACCCGTCCGGCGTTGCGGCCACGGGGCTCCGCCCCGGACCCCGCGCCTCAATCGCCGGCGGGGCTTGATTCGGCTTGGCCCGCCTGTCAAGCCCCTGCGGCGATTGAGCAGCGAGGTCTGGGGCAGAGCCCCAGGAGTGCAACCACGTCGCCGGTCAATCGGTGATGCCGCGGAGTGTGAGGCGGAGGAGGCGGTCCGCCACTCCGGGGTCCGACGGAGTCTCCTCCGCCGCGAGGGCAATCGCATTCGTGAGCTGCAAAAGGTCCGTGATGGAAACATCCGGCCGCACCGCCCCCACCCGCTGCGCCCGCGCCAACAACGCCTGCCCCGCCTCCCGCATCGGATCACTGCACCGCGCCAACGCCGAACTCGCGTCCTGCGACGCCGACATGAGGGCCCGGGAAAGCCCCCGGTACTCACTCGCGTGCGTGATGATCTCGCGCAGCCAGGTCACGAGCGCCGTACAGGGCTGCGGAGCGTCGAGGAGCGCCCGCGAGCGCGCCAGCAGATCGTTCACGGCCTCCTCGAAGACGGCGCTCATCAGCGCGTGCCGGTTCGGGAAGTGCCGGTACAGCGTGCCGATGCCGACCCCGGCCCCGCGGGCCACCTCCTCCAAGGACGCCCCCGTGCCGTGCTCGGCGAACGCGATCCGGGCCTGCGCGAGGAGCCGCTCGTAATTGCGGCGCGCGTCCGCGCGCATCCGGCGCGAGCGGTCGTGCTCGGCTGTCGTCATCGGGCCTCCCTGGGCGTGCGCGGACCCTGGGGCCCTGGTGCGCGGTACTTCAAGGATGCCCGATCGCGGGACCGCGACGGTGTGGAGGGACCGCCACCGCGGTAGCGTCGATACGGAGGGCGCGGACGCAGGACGCCCTGGAGCGCGGCATGGACATCAGTGACGCGGGCCGACGAGGAGTGCGGCAGCTCGTCCGGGAACGCGAAGAGGCCGTGGACGTGGCCGAGTTGCGCTTCCAGCCTGTGGACCATCCGTTGACCGAGCCGCAGCGGATGTACGCGCTGCTCGCCGCCGCGCTCGCGTCCGTCGGGCGGCCGGGGCAGGGGGTCGCCGCCGTGGCCGGGGACGGGGTGGTGCGGGCGCTCGACGCCGTCGCGGCGGAGCTGCTGCCGCGCCTGGACCGCGACGACATCGACGTACGGGCCGTGGAGTGCGCCGTGCCCGACGTGCCATGGCTCCTGCTGCTGAGGGACCTCGCGCCGGGCCGCGCCGCCGCCCGCGCCCTCGGCCTGACCGAGCGCGAGCACCGCACCCTGGAGCACATCGACGCCGGCCGCACCCCGGCCGAGGCGGCGCGTGCGATGGGCATCTCGCTGACGACCGTACGGGGGTATGTGGCCGCC
This sequence comes from Streptomyces sp. NPDC002790, assembly GCF_040295505.1. Classification (NCBI taxonomy): domain Bacteria; kingdom Bacillati; phylum Actinomycetota; class Actinomycetes; order Kitasatosporales; family Streptomycetaceae; genus Streptomyces; species Streptomyces sp. NPDC002790. The sequence continues at coordinate 25,971 of NZ_JBEOVM010000031.1, forward strand.
CTGCACCGCAAGTTGAACGCCGGGCACACGGCGGCGCTGCTGCGCGCGGGGCGCGAGGCGGGGCTGCTGGGGGAGTGAGGCGCCCCTCAGAATTGACGGCTGGCCCGGCCGGGAGCCGCCCGCTTCACTGGTGGAATCCAGTGGCATCCACGGGCCTCAGGGGGAACGCCATGACCGCCACACCATCACCCGCGCACGTCCCGGTCTCCAGGGGAGTCGCCGTCGAACGGGTCCGTCCGCTGCGGGCCGTCATGGCCGCGGTCCTCGTGCTCGGGCCACTGCTGTTCATCGTCGCCTCGCTCCTGTCCCCGTACGACATGACGGAGGACAAGACGTCGAGGATCGTCGCCGACATCGCCGCCAACGAGGGCCGGGAGAAGGCCGCCGCCTGGGCGTGGCTGGCCCTGGGGATCATGATGGCCGCGGCGGCCCTGCTGGTCTCCGTGTACGTCATGGCGCGCTCCCCGAAGCTGGGGCTCGCCGGGCTGCTGCTGTTCGGCGGCGGCGCCACCGCCGCGAATATGGCGCCCTCGTACGACTTCGTGACGCTCGCGGGCCTCGACAAGGGCGTCGACCAGGTGACGATCGTGAAGGTCCTCGACGGCGGCGACAGTCTGCCGATGGCAGCGGTCGCCGGGATCTGGTTCATCGCGGGGCTCGTCCTCGGCGTCGTCCTCCTCGGCATCGGGCTGCTGCGCAGCCACGCCGTGCCGGCCTGGGCGGCCTGGGTGCTGATGGTCTCGATGCCGCTGAACGTCGTGGGCTGGACCACTGGTGTCGAGGCCCTCGCGTACGCGGGGTTCGCGCTGCTGACCGTCGCCTTCGGCGTGATCGCGCTGGAGATCGCCCACCACGGAACCGGCTGGGCGCGGGCCGAACCCTGACCCGCCGACCCGCGCACAGGCAAGGGCCCGTTGAACCGGCTTCGGTTCAACGGGCCCTTCGCGTACGCCGGTTTCCCGGTGTCAGTCCTTGATCTCGCAGATCGCGGCGCCGGAGGTGAGGGAGGCGCCGATCTCGGCGGACAGGCCCTTGACGGTGCCCGACTTGTGGGCGTTCAGGGGCTGTTCCATCTTCATGGCCTCCAGGACGACGACGAGGTCGCCCTCCTTGACCTCCTGGCCCTCCTCGACGGCGACCTTGACGATCGTGCCCTGCATCGGGGAGGCGAGGGTGTCGCCGGAGGCGGCGGAGCCGGACTTCTTGGCGGCGCGCCGCTTGGGCTTGGCGCCCGCGGTCAGGCCGGTGCGGGCCAGGGACATGCCCATGCCCGCGGGGAGGGAGACCTCCAGGCGCTTGCCGCCGACCTCGACGACGATGTTCTCGCGGCCCGCCTCGTCCTCTTCCTCACCGGGCGCCGGGGCGGCGAACGGCTCGATGTCGTTGACGAACTCGGTCTCGATCCACCGCGTGAAGATCGTGAACGGGTCTTCGCCGCCGGTGAGTTCGGGGGCGAACGCCGGGTCGGTGACGACCTTGCGGTGGAAGGGGATGGCAGTGGCCATGCCCTCGACCTCGAACTCGGCGAGCGCGCGCGAGGCCCGCTGGAGGGCCTCCTTGCGGGTGCGGCCGGTGACGATCAGCTTGGCGAGCAGGGAGTCCCAGGCCGGGCCGATCACGGAGCCGGACTCGACGCCCGCGTCCAGGCGGACACCGGGGCCCGCCGGGCCCTCGAACTTGGTGACGGTGCCCGGGGCGGGCAGGAAGCCGCGGCCCGGGTCCTCGCCGTTGATGCGGAACTCGAAGGAGTGGCCGCGCAGTTCCGGGTCGCCGTAGCCGAGTTCCTCGCCGTCGGCGATGCGGAACATCTCGCGGACGAGGTCGATGCCGGCGACCTCCTCGGTGACCGGGTGCTCGACCTGGAGGCGGGTGTTGACCTCGAGGAAGGAGATCGTGCCGTCCGCGCCGACGAGGAACTCGACGGTGCCCGCGCCGACGTAGCCGGCCTCCTTGAGGATCGCCTTCGAGGACGAGTACAGCTGCTCCAGCTGCGCCTCGGACAGGAAGGGCGCCGGGGCCTCCTCCACGAGCTTCTGGTGGCGGCGCTGCAGCGAGCAGTCACGGGTGGAGACGACGACCACGTTGCCGTGCTGGTCGGCCAGGCACTGGGTCTCCACGTGGCGGGGTTTGTCGAGGTAGCGCTCGACGAAGCACTCGCCGCGGCCGAACGCGGCGACGGCCTCGCGGACCGCGGACTCGTACAGCTCGGGGACCTCGTCGAGGGTGCGGGCGACCTTCAGGCCGCGGCCGCCGCCACCGAACGCGGCCTTGATCGCGATCGGCAGGCCGTGTTCCTCGGCGAACGCGACGACCTCGTCGGAACCGGAGACCGGGTCCGGGGTGCCTGCGACCAGCGGGGCGCCGGCGCGCTGCGCGATGTGGCGGGCGGCGACCTTGTCGCCGAGGTCGCGGATGGCGTGCGGGGGCGGGCCGATCCAGATCAGGCCGGCGTCGAGGACGGCCTGGGCGAACTCGGCGTTCTCCGACAGGAATCCGTAGCCGGGGTGGATGGCGTCCGCGCCGGAGTCCTTGGCCGCCTGGAGCACCTTGGCGATGTCCAGGTAGCTGGTGGCCGGGGTGTCCCCGCCAAGGGCGAATGCCTCGTCGGCCGCACGGACGTGCAGAGCGTCCCGGTCCGGCTCGGCGTAGACGGCAACGCTCGCGATCCCCGTGTCCCGGCATGCCCGGGCCACGCGGACAGCGATTTCGCCACGGTTGGCGATGAGCACCTTGCGCACGATGGCTCCCTCCTTGCTGTGTCTTCCCGGGGACTGTCCCCATGTGCGGCTGTGCCGCGGGCCCCGGACTCCCGGCCGTTGTCGCCCGAGCCGGGGCGGTCGGCGGGTCACCATGAAGCTTGACTCACTGAAACAAGCTGAGTTTAGGGACTGCCGACACGGACCCACGAGGCTCCCCCGGGCGTGAGCTTGCCCACACGGAGTGTCACCCGGGGTCCATCTGGTACATGAAATCCCTTGTCGCGCCTGGATACGCGCGGTCCCTCACCGCCACCCTAGCCCGCCTCTGTGGTCAAGGTCTCTGTGAGACCGTGCTGCGGCCCGGCGGCATTCTTTGTGGAGTCCCTACGAATGGCCCAACGATTCTTTGCCTTCGCGGGAACCTCGGCAGAACCCTTGTACGGGGGTTTACCCGTTAGTAGCGTTCGGGATGTCTTGGCCGTACTAGCGGTAACAGTCAGTGGAAGTGGGTGGGGCCGGTGGCACGCAGGCCGGTGGCGTGGGTGGCCGCGATCGTGTTGTTCGCGGAGGCGTTCGGGATCGTTCTCCTGAACTGGTTTCTGGGCCTGGTGGTCGACAGTCAGGAGATGTCCCTCGCCGGGCTCGACTCGCGGGCGATGTCGGTGGGCGCGTGGATAGCGGGCGGCCTGTTCGGGCTGTATCTGGTGGTGTGCGGGATCGTCCTCGTGCGCACCGCGAGCGTCGACCGGGCGCCGGGCGGATTCGGGCGGATCCTGCTGATCAGCGCGGCCGTGGTGCACGGGCTGCTCGGGGCGTTCTCGATCAGCCTGGTGGGCTGGCTCAGCTTCGTGTTCATGATGGTCGTGCTCGCGCTGCTCGTGCTGACGCTGGTGGCGTACGACAGGCACGAGCAGGGCGAGCGGAGGCCGGAGCGGAACGCCTCCGCGCAGAACGGGCCCGCTACTCCGCCGGCGCCCACAACTCCGTGATGCCGATGCCGAGTTCGGCGAGGAGGCGGCGGAGCAGGGGCAGCGAGAGTCCGATCACGTTGCCGTGGTCGCCGTCGATGCCGTCGATGAACGGGGCCGAGCGGCCGTCCAGGGTGAACGCGCCCGCCACGTAGAGGGGTTCGCCCGTCGCCACGTACGCGGCGATCTCCGCGTCGCTCGGCTCGCCGAACCGGACGACGGTGGAGGCGGTCCCCGAGCTGTACCGGCCACTCGCTGTGTCGTACACGCAGTGGCCGGTCTGCAGCGTGCCCGCGCGGCCGCGCATCGACTTCCAGCGGGCCGTGGCCTCCTCGGCGTCGGCCGGCTTGCCGAGCGCCTCGCCGTCGAGGTCGAGCACGGAGTCGCAGCCGATGACGACGGCGCCGTGGGCCTCGGGCAGCGCCGCGACCACGGAGGCCTTGGCCTCGGCGAGGGCGAGGGCGAGTTCCGCGGGCGTCGGGGCCGTCACGGCGTCCTCGTCGACCCCGCTGACGATCACCTCGGGGGCGAAACCGGCCTGTCGCAGCAGGCCGAGGCGGGCGGGGGACTGGGAGGCCAGGATCAGGCGGCGTGGAGCGGTCATGGGGCCCAGGTTATCCAGCGCGACGCCACGCGATGCCCGGCTACGTACTCGCTAGCCGATCCCCAGCATCAGGAACGCGAGAACCATCGCGAGCGCCACCACGAACCCCGCGCGCCGCAGCATCGCCTGCGTTTCGCGGAGCTCCTCTGGGGGCTCGTTCTCGGGGTCTGACCACAGCACATACAACATGGTGCTGCTCGCGCGTGCGGGGTGCCTGAGTACGCGTACTCAGGCACCCCGCTACGAAGGGACTAATTCACGCGGGCCAGTACGTGCGCGACCAGCTCGACGCCCCCGGCGCGGGCAGCCGGTGCCGGGCGATGCGGGAGGGGTCCGACCACGCGTCCCGGCCCTCCGTCGCGGCCGGGGCGTCCGGGACCGCCGCGGCGCGCGCCTGGACCACCGCCAGTGCGGCGGCCAGCTCCTCGGGGGTCGGATTGCCCCGTACGACCTTGATCATCACAGCGGCGCTCCTTACAGCGGGATGTTGCCGTGCTTCTTCGGGGGCAGTGATTCCCGCTTGGTGCGCAGCTGACGCAGGCCGCGGACGACGTGGGAGCGGGTGTCGGAGGGCATGACGACCGCGTCGATGTAGCCGCGTTCGGCCGCCGTGTAGGGGTTGAGGAGGGTGTCCTCGTAGTCCTGGATGAGCTGGGCGCGGGTCTCTTCGACGTTGCCCGCGGCCTCGGCGGCCGCGATCGTCTTGCGGTGCAGGATGTTGACCGCGCCCTGGGCGCCCATGACGGCGATCTGGGCGGTGGGCCAGGCCAGGTTGAGGTCGGCGCCCAGGTGCTTGGAGCCCATGACGTCGTAGGCGCCGCCGAAGGCCTTGCGGGTGATGATCGTGATGAGCGGGACGGTGGCCTCGGCGTAGGCGAAGATCAGCTTGGCGCCGCGCCGGATGATGCCCTCGTGCTCCTGCTCGACGCCGGGCAGGAAGCCGGGGACGTCGACGAAGGTCAGCACGGGGACGTTGAAGGCGTCGCAGGTGCGGACGAAGCGTGCGGCCTTCTCGCTCGCGTGGATGTCGAGGCAGCCGGCGAACTGCATCGGCTGGTTGGCGACGATGCCGACCGGGCTGCCCTCGACGCGGCCGAAGCCGGTGATGATGTTCGGCGCGAACAGGGCCTGGGTCTCGAAGAAGTCGGCGTCGTCCACGACGTGTTCGATCGCCGTGCGCATGTCGTAGGGCTGGTTGGCGCTGTCCGGGATGAGGGTGTCGAGCTCGCGGTCCTCGTCGGTGAGCGCGAGGTCGGCCTCCTCGGGGAAGGCGGGCGGCTCGCTCAGGTTGTTCGACGGCAGGTAGGACAGCAGCGACTTGATGTACTCGATCGCGTCCTTCTCGTCGCCCGCCATGTGGTGGGCGACACCGGAGCGGGTGTTGTGGGCGCGGGCGCCGCCGAGTTCCTCCATCCCGACGTCCTCGCCGGTGACGGTCTTGATGACGTCGGGTCCTGTGATGAACATGTGGGAGGTCTGGTCGACCATGACCGTGAAGTCGGTGATGGCGGGCGAGTAGACGGCGCCGCCCGCGCACGGGCCGACGACGAGGGAGATCTGCGGGATGACGCCGGAGGCGTGGGTGTTGCGGCGGAAGATCTCGCCGTACATGCCCAGGGCCATGACGCCTTCCTGGATGCGGGCGCCGCCGGAGTCGTTGATGCCGATGACCGGGCAGCCGGTCTTCAGCGCGAAGTCCATCACCTTCATGATCTTCTGCCCGTAGACCTCGCCGAGGGCTCCGCCGAAGACGGTGAAGTCCTGCGAGAAGACGGCGACGGGGCGGCCGTCGACGGTGCCGTATCCGGTCACGACACCGTCGCCGTAGGGCTTGTTGGCCTCGAGGCCGAAGTCCGTGGAGCGGTGCCGGGCGAACTCGTCCAGCTCCACGAAGGAGTCCTCGTCGAGCAGCAGCTCGATCCGCTCACGCGCGGTCAACTTGCCCTTGGCGTGCTGCTTTTCGACCGCGCGGGCGGAACCCGCATGGGTCGCCTCGCCGATCCGGCGCCGCAGATCCTCGATCTTGCCTGCGGTCGTGTGGATGTCGGTCTGCGCTGTCGGCTGTTCCAACTCGGACATCGGGATGCGGCTCCCTGCCTGCTTCGACGCTGCTCACGGGGGACGGTTCGGGGAAGTTCAAGAATCGGGAAGTTCAAAAAAAGGGGGAGTGGGGCTACTGATTCGTAGCGTAGTGGCCTGAATACCGTTCAGCAGTGCGGTCTTTGCCACACCTAGGCTGGGTTGCATGACGCCGCGAGATGGTTCAGACGTACCCGCCAGCCCCTGGTCCGACCTGGAGAGGCCGCCCCTGGCCGAGGCCGGCCTCCGCCGTTCCCTGGTACGGGAAGGGGGGCTGTGGTCGTCCGTGGAGGTGGTGCCCCGCACGGGGTCCACCAACACGGATCTGGTGGAGCGGGCCTCGGCGGGGTCCGTGGCCGAGGGCACCGTGCTCGTCGCCGAGGAGCAGAGCGCGGCGCGCGGGCGGCTCGACCGGAGCTGGTCGGCGCCGCCGCGCTCCGGCCTGTTCTTCTCCGTGCTGCTCAAGCCGGGGGAGCACGAGGTGCCGGTGGCGCGCTGGGGCTGGCTGCCGCTGCTCACCGGGGTCGCGGTGGCCACGGCGCTCTCCTCGGCGGCCGGTGTCGACACCGCCCTGAAGTGGCCGAACGACGTGCTCCTCACGGTCGACGGCGAGGAGCGCAAGGCGGGCGGCATCCTCCTGGAGCGGGCCGGTTCGGACGCCGTCGTGATCGGCGTCGGCCTGAACGTGTCGCTGCGCGCCGACGAGTTGCCCGTCCCGACGGCCGGTTCGCTCACGCTCGCCGGGGCGAAGGTCTCCGACCGGGAGCCGGTGCTGCGGGCCGTGCTGCGGTCCTTGGAGCGGTGGTACGTCGAGTGGTGCGCGGCCGAGGGCGACCCCGGCCTCTCGCAGCTGCAGGAGGCGTACGCGGCGGGCTGCGCCACGCTCGGCCGCGAGGTGCGGGCGATTCTGCCGGGCGACCGGGAGCTGGTGGGCGAGGCGGTCGCCATCGACGGCGACGGCCGCCTCGTGATCGCCCCGGCGGCCGCCGGGGCCCGGGAAGCGGTCGGCGCGGGCGACATCGTCCACCTGCGACCTGCGTAGGCCGTACGATCGGGCGGCTCCGAAGCGACGCCACCCGGAAGCGAACGGAGTGACGTGGGGCACAGGGGCTGCCGTAGAGTTGAGCCCGGTCGATACCTGACCGCGGCAGATCGGAAGGGCAGCAGGCGTGACCGTCGACGACTCGGGCTCCGGCACGGGCTCTCCCACCGACCCCGAGAAGCCGGAAGGTGCGGAACCAGAAGAGGCAGAGACAGAGGATCCCCTCGCTCTGCGGCTCGAAGGGCTCATCCTCGGGGCCGAGCGCAGATACACCCCGTTCCAGGCGGCGCGCAGCGCGGGCGTCTCCATGGAACTGGCCTCCCGGTTCTGGCGGGCCATGGGCTTCGCCGACATCGGGCAGGCCAAGGCCCTCACCGAGGCCGATGTCCTCGCGCTGCGGCGGCTCGCCGGTCTCGTGGAGGCGGGGCTGCTCAGCGAGGCCATGGCCGTGCAGGTCGCCCGGTCCACCGGGCAGACCACCGCGCGGCTCGCCGAATGGCAGATCGACTCGTTCCTGGAGGGCCTCACCGAACCCCCGGAACCCGGCATGACCCGCACCGAGGTCACGTATCCGCTGATGGAGCTCCTCCTGCCGGAGCTGGAGGAGTTCCTCGTCTACGTGTGGCGGCGCCAGCTCGCCGCGGCGACAGGGCGCGTCGTGCAGGCCGGTGACGACGAGGAGATGGTCGACCGGCGGCTCGCCGTCGGATTCGCGGACCTCGTCGGGTTCACGCGGCTCACCCGGCGCATGGAGGAGGAGGAACTCGGCGAGCTCGTCGAGGCCTTCGAGACCACCGCGGCGGACCTCGTCGCGGCGCACGGCGGCCGGCTCGTCAAGACTCTCGGCGACGAGGTCCTGTACGCGGCCGACGACGCGGGCGTCGCGAGCGAGATCGCGCTGCGCCTGATCGAGACGATGAGCAACGACGAGACGATGCCGGAGCTGCGCGTCGGCCTCGCGTTCGGCACGGTCACCACACGGATGGGCGATGTCTTCGGCTCGACCGTGAACCTCGCGAGCCGCCTCACGTCGATAGCGCCACGGGACAACGTGCTGGTGGACGGCGCCTTCGCCCAGGAACTGATCAGGATCGGCGAGACGCCCACCTCGGAGGCGGAGGCCGCCGCCGAGGCGCAGAAGGCGAAGGAGGACGGCGAGGAGCCGCCCACCTACCGGTTCGCGCTGCAACCCATGTGGCAGCGCCCCGTACGCGGCCTCGGCGTCGTCGAACCCTGGACGCTGACCAGGCGCACCTGACAACCTTGGCGGTTAACTGGCGTTAACCGAGAGGGCGTGTCATGGGTGACGAGCGGCGGTTCGGGGAGTTCGTGGCGGTGCGCCGCCACGAGGGCGGGACGGTCGCCGAGCTGGTGCTCGACCGGCCGAAGGCCATGAACGCCGTGTCGAGCGACATGGCGCGGGCGATCACCGGCGCCTGCGAGGCGCTGTCCCGCGACCGGGACGTCCGGGTCACCGTCCTCACCTCCAGCGCCGAGCGCGCCTTCTGCGTCGGCGCCGACCTCAAGGAGCGGAACTCCTTCTCCGACGCGGACCTGCTGCGCCAGCGGCCCGTGACCCGCGCCGCGTACACGGGTGTCCTGGAGCTGCCGATGCCGGCGATCGCGGCCGTGCACGGCTTCGCGCTCGGCGGCGGCTTCGAGCTGGCGCTCGCCTGCGACCTGATCGTGGCCGACGGGACGGCCGTCGTGGGCCTGCCCGAGGTGTCCGTCGGGGTGATCCCCGGCGGGGGCGGTACGCAGCTGCTGCCGCGCCGCGTCGGGGCCGCGCGGGCCGCCGAGCTGATCTTCACGGCGCGCCGGGTGCGGGCGGCGGAGGCCGCTGACCTGGGGCTCGTGGACCAGGTCGTGGACGCGGGCTCGGACCGCGAGGAGGCGCTGGCGCTCGGCGCGCGGATCGCCGCCAACTCGCCGGTCGGCCTGCGCGCGTCGAAGAAGGCGCTGCGCCTCGGGCACGGCCTCGACCTGCGGGCGGGCCTGGAGGTGGAGGACGCGGCGTGGCGGTCCGTGGCGTTCTCCGGGGACCGGGCCGAGGGCGTGGCGGCGTTCAACGAGAAGCGCAGCCCGCAGTGGCCCGGCGAGTGACGAGGGCCAGTCGCGGCACCGGCCCCGCCGATTACTCTACGTGACAATCGCCGGGTTGGGAACCCTCGGTCGGTGCCCACAATTCACCGAAATGCCCGAAAACTCCTTACTCTGGAGCGATGGGTGAGGACGTTCGGCTACGCGCCGTGGTGAAGCTCGCGCAGGGCATGGCCGCTGCACGGAGCCCGCACGACTCCTGGCGCGCGGCCGCGCGCGGCGCCTGCCACGCGCTGTCCGGAAGCTTCGCCGCGCTCTCCATGTGGGAGCGCGAGCGCGGCCGGCTGCGGGTGCTCGTCAACGTAGGGAAGCTGGCCGAGGGCGAGGAGGAGTTCCCCGACGGCGAGGGCTACCCGGTGCACCAGTTCCCCGAGATCACCGAATTCCTGCACGAACGCTGGGCCAAGGGCGGCGAGCCGGACGCCTGGGTCGAGACGGCCGAGGGCCCCGTGGACCGGGCCGGCTACTGCCATCAGCGGGTCGCCGCGCTACGACGCCGGGGCCGCGGCTGCTGCGTCGTCGCGCCGATCGTGCTGCACGGGCGGGCCTGGGGTGAGCTGTATGTGGCGCGGCCGACCGGCGCCGAGGTGTTCGACCGCTCCGACGCCGACTTCGCCACGGTCCTCGCGGCGGTCGTCGCGGCCGGCATCGCGCAGACCGAACGCCTGGAGGAGGCGCGCCGCCTCGCCTTCACCGACGCCCTGACCGGCCTCGCCAACCGGCGCGCGGTCGACATACGCCTCGACGAGGCCGTGGAGCGGCACCGGGCCGACGGCTCCGTGGTCAGCCTCGTCGTCTGCGACCTCAACGGCCTGAAGCGGGTCAACGACACCTACGGGCACGCGGCGGGCGACCGGCTCCTCGAACGGTTCGGCTCGGTGCTCTCGCTGTGCGGGGCGATGCTGCCGGGAGCGCTCTCCGCGCGGCTCGGCGGCGACGAGTTCTCGCTCGTGGCCGTGGGGCCGTCGGCCGACGAAGTGGTCCGGGTCGGCGACGAGATCTGCTCCCGGGCCGCCGACCTCGACCACGGCGACGGCGTCGCCTGCGGCATCGCGTCGACCGGGGACCCCATCGGTGAGGTCGCGAACGCGCGGCGCCTCTTCCGCCTCGCGGACGCCGCCCAGTACAAGGCGAAGGCGCTGCGCGCGGCGAAGCCCGTGGTGGCCGGGCGCGACGGCGGACTCGAGGACCCGGTGGTCCGCCTCGCGGACTCCCCGCCACCGGCCGCGGGCGAGGGTGAACGGCGCCGGATCAGGGGCCTGGAGCCCGGAGCCGGCCGGTAAGTGGCGGGCCGCCCGGCGGAGTTGCTCGGGCGCCCGGTCCGAACGACGGGATCTACGCCTCGTACGCCCTGGTCCTGCGCACCGAGTACGCGACGAAGCCGACGCCCAGGCCGAGGAAGGCCGAGCCGCCGATCACGTACGGCGTCGTGTCCACCTGGCCCGTGTCGGCCAGGCGGAGTTGGCGGTCGGACTGCTCGGTGACCGCGGTGGTGGTGCGCTGTTGGTCGGCATGGGTGATGTGCTCGGGGTTCGCCGTCGCTGTGGGAACGAACCACAGCGCGCCGAGAAGCGCTGCTGCGGCGGCGGCGGTGAACAGTGATCGACGTGCGGCAGGCACGGAAGCGATCCCCCTTGTGGCGCTGGCGAATTGGCCGTGTGGGCTCATGTTAGTGACAGACGTGGGTCACAGGAAAGTCACGAGGCCCATGGGTCGTACGCTCCGCTCATGAGCACTGATGACACGTCACGTTTTGTTCGCCTCAAGGTGGAATTGGTCCTGGAGGTCTCCGACACGGAGGCGCTGACCGGGGCCGCGCTGCAGCGCGTCGCGGAGGACGAGGAGACCGGGCCCGAGGAGCGCGCGCAGGCGGTGAGCGCCGTGGAGGAGGACGAGGCGGAGGCGGTCGCGTATCTCGTGGACCCGTTCGATCTGGTCGCCGATGTTCCGGGGGCCGAACTCGTGCAGGCCTCCTGGTCCAGCGAGCAGGTCGACTACGACCCCGATTCGCCCGATTGGGACCTCGGCGAGGATGATGAGGAGGGGGACGCGGAAGACGGCGTGTAGCGGTCCATGAAACGGGAACCCTGGGCGGCAACCGCCGCCCAGGGTTTTGTCGTCCCTGGTGAGGGGCCCGACGTGGCCTTGCCCACACTGGCGGTTCTGCGGGAACGGGACGAACCGGTCAAGGCGTTCACTGGGTACGAGGGGACTGTTGTGTCCTCTTGGGCCTGCTGTCGACCGGGCTCGGGGCGGTCGACAGCAGGGGAATTCGGCGAAGGCGGGAAATTCGGCGACTATGGAGAAGCGTGTGATAACGGACGGTAAGCGGCGCAAGGGTCTGATGGCCGCGTCCGCTCTGCTCGGCGGTGTGCTCGTGCTGACGGCCTGTGGCGGCGGCGACGAGAGCGGCTCGGGCAAGAAGGAATCGCAGGCGCAGGCCGACGAGGCGGCGGCGAAGAAGACGTCCGAGGCCGACATCAAGATCGCGCCGAAGGACGGCTCCGACAACGCGAGCATCAACAGCGCCGCGAAGGTCGCCGTGAGTAAGGGCTCGCTCACCGACGTCACCATGACGACGGCCGACGGCACGAAGGTCGATGGCCAGATCGCCGCCGACAAGAAGAGCTGGAAGCCCACGGCCCAGTTGGAGCGTGCGACGAAGTACAAGATCGCCGCCGAGGCGAAGGACTCCGACGGCCGCGTGGCTCACGAGAACTCGCAGTTCACGACGGTGTCCCCGGCCAACAGCTTCATCGGGAACTTCACGCCGGAGGACGGCTCGACCGTCGGCGTCGGCATGCCCGTGTCGATCAACTTCGACAAGGCCATCACCAACAAGGCCGATGTCCAGGACCACATCAGCGTCACGTCGAGCAGCGGCCAGGAGGTCGCCGGCCACTGGTTCAGCGGGACCCGGCTCGACTTCCGCCCCGAGGACTACTGGAAGGGCGGCTCCACGGTCACCCTGAAGCTCGACCTGGACGGGGTCGAGGGCGCGAGCGGCGTGACCGGCGTGCAGCAGAAGACGGTCTCGTTCAAGGTCGGGCGCAACCAGGTCTCGACGGTCGACGCGAAGACCAAGATGATGACCGTCACGCGGGACGGGAAGACGATCAAGACGATCCCGATCTCCGCCGGTTCGCCCGAGAACAAGACGTACGAGGGTCAGATGGTGATCTCCGAGAAGTTCAAGGAGACCCGGATGGACGGCTCGACGGTCGGCTTCACCAACAATGACGGCAAGGGCGAGTACGACATCAAGGACGTGCCGCACGCGATGCGCCTGTCGAACTCCGGCACGTTCATCCACGGCAACTACTGGGGCGCCAAGTCGATCTTCGGTGGCGCGAACACCAGCCACGGCTGCGTCGGTCTGCAGGACGCCAAGGGCGCCAATGACGGCAGCACGCCGGGCGCCTGGTTCTACAACAACTCGATGGTCGGCGACGTCGTCGTCGTGAAGAACACCGGCGACAAGACGGTCCAGCCGGACAACGGTCTGAACGGCTGGAACCTGAGCTGGTCGCAGTGGAAGTCCGGTTCCGCCGGGTAACGGGCCGAGTGATACCCGGCGGGGGTCTCATGCCGTTCTCATGACGGCCTCACGCAACCCTTACAACACCGCCATACCGTTTCGCCGCAGCGGGAGCCGGAGCGTCACCTGACGCTCCGGCTCCCGCTGGTTCCTGTCAGCGCCCCTTTGTTGTGGGCCGTCATCGGCGAGGCTTCGATGTTCTTCACCTATCTCCGGCGTGAACTGCGCCGCCGCAGAAGAGCGGCGCTCGTCGTCGCCTCCGGGCTCGCGCTCGGGATCGCGCTCGTCATCGTGGTCGGCTCGGTGTCCGCCGGGATGACCAAGGCGCAGGACAAGGTCCTGCAGTCGCTGTACGGCCTGGGCACGGACATGACCGTCACCAAGGCCGCGAGCGCGCCGAAGTCCGGCGACACCGGCCGCCCGAAGTTCGACTTCGACGCCAAGGACAGCGACTCCGGCGACAAAGAGCAGTCCAGCGACCGCGTGATGGTGCAGGGCATGACGACCCTCGCCGACTCCACCGTCACGAAGGTCGCAGGACAGAAGGGCGTCGCCGACACCGTCGGCGGGCTCAGCCTGCAAGTGATGAAGGTCAGCGGCCAGTTCACGCGCGGCCGGTTCAAGCAGGACGAGAGCGGCGGCGGCACGCAGGGCGGTGGCCCCGGCGGAGGCGGTGAGGGCGGTCAACCGCAGGGCCGCGTCCAGGGCGGCGGCGCCAACTTCGACGTCAACTCCTTCTCCGTGTACGGCACCGACGTCACCCAGCAGAAACTCGGCCCGCTGACCTCCTCGAAGATCACCAAGGGCCGGAGCTTCAAGACCTCCGAGACGAACGCGAAGGTCGCCGTCGTCGACTCCTCGTACGCGAAGGAGAAGAAGCTCGCCGTCGGCGACAAGGTCACGGTCAAGAGCGCCAAGTACCAGGTCATCGGCGTCGCGACCGCCGACAGCGGGGACGCGGCCGCCAATCTCTACGTGCCGCTGAAGCAGGCCCAGACGCTCGCCGACAGCAAGAACAAGGTGACGACGGTCTACGTCAAGGCGAGCGACTCGCAGCAGATCGACGCCGTGAAGACGGCCATCCAGAAGAACATTGACGGCACCACCGTCACCACGTCCGCCGACCTCGCCGACACCGTCTCGGGCTCCCTTTCGACCGCCTCGAACCTGGCGTCGAACGTCGGCAAGTGGCTGTCGATCGCGGTGCTCGTCGCCGCCTTCCTGGTCGCGGGGCTGCTCACGTCCTCCGCGGTGTCCCGGCGGGTACGGGAGTTCGGCACGCTCAAGGCGCTCGGCTGGACGTCGGGCCGGGTGACACGGCAGGTCGTCGGTGAGGCGGTCGTCAACGGGCTGATCGGCGGCGTCCTCGGCATCGCCGTCGGGCTCGCGGGCGCGTACGTCGTGACCGCGATCAGCCCCACCCTGTCCGCACAGCTCGGCGGTTCGGCGGGCGGCGGCGCGGGCGGCAGTGGCGGCATGGGCGGCGGCTTCGGTGGTGGTGGCGGTGGCGGCGGGATGCGTCAGGCGGCAGGGGGAGGGGCGAAGACCCTCGACATCGCGCTCAGCGCGCCCGTCTCCGGCACGACCATCGCCCTCGCGGTCGGCCTCGCCGTCGCGGGCGGCCTGATCGCCGGCGCCTTCGGCGGCTGGCGGGCCTCCCGGCTGCGCCCGGCGGACGCGCTGCGCCGCGTCGAGTAGTACCCCCGGTCACGCCCATCACCTTACGTAGTACGGGAGTTGCACCATGTATCAGCTCACCGGCGTCACCAAGCGGTACCGGCGCGGCAAGGAAACCGTCGACGCGCTCGCGGGCGTCGATCTGACCATCGGCGACGGCGACCGGCTCGTCATCCAGGGCCCGACCGGCGGCGGCAAGTCGACCCTGCTCCAGATGCTCGGCGGGCTCGACCGGCCCACCGCGGGCAGTGTCGTGCTCGACGGCGTCGACCTGGCGACGCTGCCGGAGGCCCGGCTCACCAAGGTTCGCGCCGAGTCCATCGGCTTCGTCTTCCAGTCCTTCAACCTCGTCCCTACGCTCAACGCCCTGGAGAACGTCGAGACCGCCCTCGTGCCGCTCGGCCTGAAGGGCGCCGAGCGGCGCGAGCGGTCCGCGCAGGCGCTGGAGTCCGTGGGGCTCGGGGAGCGCCTGCGGCATCTGCCGGCGGAGCTGTCCGGCGGCCAGCAGCAGCGCGTCGCCATCGCGCGGGCCCTGGTGAAGAACCCGAAGGTGCTGCTCGCCGACGAGCCCACGGGCAACCTCGACGAGTCGATGCGCGACGAGATCATGGACGTACTGGAGGAGCGCTGGAAGGAGCACGGGCCGACCTTCGTGATGGTCACCCACGACTCGTCGATCGCGCGGAAGGCACCCCGCCTCGTGACGATCAGCAAGGGACGGGTCACGGTCACGGAGAACGCCTCGGCCGCCTGACGCGGACGCCCCGCAGGTGACCCGGACACCTCACAGGTGGCGTCACAGTGAACACGTATCGAGCAAAGGGTTGTACTCGAAACGGAAGGTGTGCCGTTTGTCACTTGGCACTCCGGTCCCAGATGTTTGCCAATGCCCCAATTCTCAACCGGTCACATCAATACACTCGCCTCTCATGTGTGAGTGGAACGTGGAGAACGGGCACCGAATGTGGTCGCTTCGTCGAAGCCGGGGCGGGCCGGGCGGCGACGCCGGCGCCGACGCCTGATGGGGGCACGGCACAAACAAGCGAGGGATCCGCGGGCGCACTGGCTGCTGCTCGCGCTCACGCTGCCGGTGCTGTTCGGCGCCCTCCTCTTCCAGGGCTGGACCCAGAACGAGGTGGACGGCGCCAAGGAGAAGCCTGCCTGTACGCAGCCCGTGCCCGCGTCGGCCTCCGGCGCGGGCCCGGTGCTGTCCATCGACGGCGGCCGGGTGCACAGCGCCTCGATGCGGCCCGGCACCGTCGCACTCACCTACGACGGCGGCCCCTACCCGAAGGCGACGCCGAAGCTGCTCGCGCTGCTCAAGAAGCACCACGCGCACGCCACGTTCTTCCTCAACGGCGCGAAGGCCGCGCAGCACCCGAAGCTGGTCGAGCGGATCAGGGCCGAAGGGCACGACATCGGCTCCAACACCTACACGGGCGCCGACATGGGCAGCTCGTCCACGGTGCGCAAAAAGCTCGAACTGGGGCTCACCCAGAGCGCGTTCGCAGGCAGCGGCGGCTTCCACACCACGCTCCTGCGGATGCCGATGACCACCACCGTCGCCACGATGTGCGGCGGCGAGTGGCCCGCCGCGCAGGCCGCGTCCGCCGCCGGCTACACCCTCGTCGCCGCCGACCGGTCCGGGCAGCGGGTGCGGGACGGCCTGGTGCGCCAGCTCAGCCAGACCTCGCTCGGCTACCGCGAGACGCAGAAACTGCTCGCGAACCCGCGGGCCCAGAACTTCGCCACCATCACGGAGGGCGCACAGACGAACCGGCCGGCGACGTCCGAGGTGGCCGCGCCCGTGCGCTGGCTCGGGCAGGGCCTGATCTGGTTCCAGACCCTCGGCCGCAGCTTCGTCTCGGCCATCTCGTGGGTGCTCCTCGCCGCCGCGGGGCTCGGCGTGCTGCGCCTGTTCGTCCTCGTACTGTTCGCCCGCGCGCACGTCAGACGACTCGAACGGTTCCGCCCCGGCTCGCCCTGGCTGCGCGAGATCCGCGACCCGGTGACCGTGCTCGTCCCCGCGTACAACGAGGAGGCGGGCATCGGCGCGACGTTGCGCTCGCTGCTCGCGTCCACCCACCAGCCGATGCAGATCATCGTCATCGACGACGGGTCGAGCGACCGCACGGTGCGGATCGCGAGTGAGTACGCGGCCCGTGACGCGCGCGTGCAGGTGCTGTGCCAGCCCAACTCGGGCAAGGCGGCGGCCCTCAACCACGGCCTGAAGTACACCCGTTGCCCGTACGTCGTGATGATCGACTCGGACACCGTCTTCGAGGCCGACGCGATCCAGCGCCTGGTCCAGCCGCTGGCCCACCCGGCCGTCGGCGCGGTCAGCGGCAACACCAAGGTCGGCAACCGCAAGCGCCTGCTCGGCCGTTGGCAGCATCTGGAGTACGTCTTCGGGTTCAACCTGGACCGCCGGATGTTCGAGGTCCTGGAGTGCATGACGACCGTGCCCGGCGCGATCGGCGCCTTCCGGCTCGACGCGCTGATGGGCGTCGGCGGCCTGAGCGAGGACACCCTCGCCGAGGACACCGACCTCACCATGGCGCTGTGGCGGGCCGGCTGGCGGGTCGTGTACGAGGAGACGGCCATCGCCTGGACCGAAGTCCCCACGTCCCTGCGGCAGTTGTGGCGCCAGCGCTACCGCTGGTGCTACGGCACCCTCCAGGCGATGTGGAAGCACCGGGGCGCGGTCCTGGAGGTCGGGCCCGCGGGCCGCTTCGGGCGGCGCGGCCTCTCCTACTTGTTCCTCTTCCAGGTCGTGCTGCCGCTGCTCGCCCCGATGATCGACGTCTTCATGTTCTACAGCGCCGTGTTCGCCGGCGACACGGTCACGTCCGTGGCCGCCTGGCTGGGCTTCCTCGCCCTCCAGATGGTCGTCGCGGCATACGCCCTGAAGCTCGACGGGGAGCGCAGGCGCACGCTCTGGTCGTTGCCCCTCCAGCTGTTCGTGTACCGACAGTTGATGTACCTCGTGGTCATCCAGTCCGTGGTGGCCTTCGTCGGCGGCAGCCGGTTGAAGTGGCAGCGCATGCACCGTTCCGGAACGGCCGCCGCGGCGGCCCAGCACATCGTCAGGCCGGCCGAACAGCCGGACCTGCCGGTCGCGAGGTGACGACCGTGAACCCCAGCGCCCACACCCCGACGCCGTACCCGTACGGCGAGTACGAGGTCGAGCACCACCCGTACGACCCGGTGCCGGCCAACAGGCCCGGCGGGCGGGCCGACGGCAGCTACAAGCGCAGCGAACGCGAGCCCAAGCGCAGGCGGCGGCGCGGCAAGCTCGGGCTCGTGGTGCGCGGCCTGTGCCTGCTCGTACTGCTTGCGGTGCTCGCGGGCGCGGGGACGTACGTGTGGGCGGGCACCCGGCTCGACGGCGAGGTCGACCTGGCCTCGCTCCCGACGCGGGCCGCCCCGGGCAAGGGCACGAACTACCTGATCGTGGGCTCCGACAGCCGCGAGGGCCTCAGCGAGAAGCAGACCAAGAACCTGCACACCGGCTCCGAGCTGGGCTCCGAGGGGCGCCGCACCGACTCGATGATGGTGCTGCACACGGGCGCGCACGGCAGCACGCTGATGAGCCTGCCGCGCGACTCCTGGGTCACCATCCCGCCGTACGTGGACCCGAAGACCGGCATCCACCACAAGCCGGCGAAGAACAAGCTCAACGCGGCGTTCTCGCTCGGCGGCCCCGAACTCCTGGTCCGCGCGATCGAGTTGAACACCGGGCTGCGGATCAACCACTACACGGAGATCGGCTTCGCCGGGTTCGTCGGCATCGTCGACGCGGTCGGCGGCGTGCCGATGTGCGTCGACCGGCACATTGTCGACGACAAGGCGGGCCTCGACCTGGCCAAGGGCTGCCACAACCTGACGGGCCGCGAGGCGCTCGGCTTCGTCCGCCAGCGCCACCAGGAGAAGGAGGGCGACCTCGGCCGCTCCCGCAACCAGCAGAAGTTCCTCTCCGCGCTCGCCAAGAAGGCGGCGTCGCCCGGGGTGCTGATGAACCCGTCCACGATGTACGGCACCGCGGGCGCGGGCCTGGACACACTCATCGTCGACAAGTCCACCAAGATCCCCCAACTGACCAGCCTCTTCAAGTCGATGCAGTCGGTGTCCTCGGGCCAGGGCCAACAACTCGGCGTCCCTGTCGGTACGTTGGGCCTGGCCACCTCCAAGGGCAGCGTCATCCTCTGGGACAAACAGAAGTCACAACTCCTCTTCTCTGAACTGAGAGAGGACCGTCCAGTGACAGCGGACTAGCCGATTAAGCCCCTGCGGCGATTGAGCAGCGGGGTCCGGGGCGGAGCCCCGCAACCGCAACCCCGACGCTGGCCGCGGGAGCACGTCGGTGCTTGGCTGAAGCCATGACGACTCGATCCGGCACCATCGAGTACATCCGCTACCACATCCCCGAGCCCCGCTCCGCCGAATTCCTCGCCGCATACACCCACGCGGCAACGCAACTCTCGGCGTCCCCGTACTGCGTCTCGTACGAACTCACCCGCTGCGAAGAGGACTTCGAGCACTACGTCCTGCGCATCGAGTGGACGTCGACCGAGGACCACCTGAAGGGCTTCCGCACGTCCGAGCTCTTCCCGGAGTACCTCACCGCGATCCGCCCCTACGTCGGGTACATCGACGAGATGCGCCACTACGCGCCGACCACGGTGCGCGGCACGGGCTCCTCGGAACCCACGCTCTACCAATGGGCGGGCGGCGCCGAGGCGTTCGATCGCCTCACCTCGGCCTTCTACGCGAAGGTGGTGAAGGACGACCTCCTCGGCCCGCTCTTCGCCGACCTCCCGGCGGAACACGCGCAACACGTCGCCCTCTGGCTCGGCGAGGTCTTCAGCGGCCCTTCGGCCTACTCCGAACAGCTCGGCGGCCACAGCCACATGGTGGCGATGCACATCGGCAAGGGCATCACCGAGCCGCAGCGCCGCCGCTGGGTCAACCTCATCCAGGACGCCGCCGACGAGGCGGGCCTCCCGACGGACGCCGAGTTCCGCTCCGCGTTCCTCGCGTACATCGAATGGGGCACCCGCCTGGCCACCTACTTCTCAGCCCCGAACACCACCCGCCCCACCGACCAACCGGTACCCCACTGGACGTGGGGCGCGGCGCCGCCGTACCGCTCTTAGCCCCAATTCAAGCCGCGCCGGCGTTTGAGGCGCGGGGTCCGGGGCAGCGCCCCGCGGCGTCTACAACTTCTCCCGCAACGCGGCATCCGCCCCCCAACTCGCCAGCAAGCGGAGTCCTTCCGCCGAAGCCGTCCCCGCCTCCGCGTGGTACACGGACAAGAACTGCCCGTCATCATCCGGCAAGTGCAACGTCTCGTACGCGAGCGTCAGTTCACCCACCAGCGGATGCCGCATCCGCTTCACCCCGTGGCCCTTCTCCTTCACGTCGTGCGTGGCCCACAGTCGCCTGAACTCCTCGCTCTTGACGGAGAGTTCACCGACGAGCGCCGACAGCTCCGGGTCCTCGGGGTTGCGGCCCGCGTACAGCCGCAGAAAGCTGACCATGTCGGTCGCCTTGGAGTCCCAGTCGATGAACAGCTCCCGGTAGTCCGGGTTGAGGAACGTGAGCCGCGCCCAGTTCCGCTCCGCGCGCGGCATCCGCCCCCAGTCGCCGAACAGGGCCGCCGCCATCCGGTTCCAGGCCAGGATGTCCGAGCGCGCCCCGCCGATGTAGGCGGGCACGCCCTCCAGCGAGTCGAGCAGGTGGCGCAGCGCGGGCCGCACCTGCTGCTGCCGCTTCGGCGCCGGCGACGCACGGCGCTGCCGCGTCGGTCTGGCCAGGTGCACGAGGTGCGCGTGCTCGGTGTCGCTGAGGCGCAGGGCGCGCGCGATCGCGTCGAGCACCTCCGCCGACACATTGCGCCCGTTGCCCTGTTCCAGGCGTGTGTAGTAGGCGACCGAGACCCCGGCGAGCTGCGCCAGCTCCTCGCGCCGCAGGCCCGGCACCCGCCGGTGCCGCCCCATCGAGGCGAGACCCACGTCCTCGGGCTTGAGCCGCGCCCGCCGGGTACGCAGGAACTCGCTCAGTTCGGCGCGCCGGTCCAGTTGGTCCGGGCGGTCCGCCGCCGGTTCCCCGGCCGCATCGTTCTCGTCCATGCTGTCCAGTATTCCCGGTCGTACGCCCGGGAGCCTGACCCCGCCAGTAGTAGGACCACTGAACGTACGCAAAGCGGTGACCTGCGCATACTTTGCCGATCCGGGTCCGGCGGGCGCAGGGTTGAACCCATGACCACGACTGTTGCCGCATACGCCGCTCCCAGCGCCAAGGCCCCGCTGGAGCGCACCACCATCGAACGCCGCACCGTCGGCGAGCACGACGTACTGATCGACATCAAGTTCGCCGGAATCTGTCACTCCGACATCCACCAGGTCCGCGAGGGCTGGGGCGAGGCCATCTTCCCGATGGTGCCGGGGCACGAGATCGCCGGTGTCGTGGAGGCCGTCGGCGCGGGCGTCACCAAGTTCAAGGTCGGCGACCGGGTCGGCGTCGGCTGCATGGTCGACTCCTGCGGTGAGTGCGAGCCCTGCAAGACCGGGTTCGAGCAGCACTGCGTCAAGGGCAACGTCCAGACGTACAACGGCGTCGGCAAGGACGGCGAGCCCACCTACGGCGGCTACTCGCAGAAGGTCGTCGTCTCCGACGCCTTCACCGTCCACATCCCCGAGGGCCTCGCGCTCGACGTGGCCGCGCCGCTGCTCTGCGCCGGCATCACCACGTACTCCCCGCTGAAGCACTGGGGCGCGGGCCCCGGCAAGAAGGTCGCGGTCGTCGGCCTCGGTGGCCTCGGCCACATGGGCGTCAAGATCGCGCACGCGCTCGGCGCGGAGGTCACCGTCCTCTCGCAGTCGCTGCGCAAGAAGGACGACGGCCTGAAGCTGGGCGCCGACCACTACTACGCGACGAGCGACCCGAAGACCTTCGAGGAGCTCGCGGGCACCTTCGACGTCATCCTGTCCACGGTCTCCGCGCAGGTGGACTTCGGCGCGTACCTGAGCCTGCTCAAGACGGGCGGCGCGCTCGTCAACGTCGGCGCCCCCGAGGAGCCGATCGCGCTCAACCTGTTCTCCCTCATCGGCGGCAACAAGGTGCTCGCCGGCTCCATGATCGGCGGCATCGCCGAGACCCAGGAGATGCTCGACTTCTGCGCCGAGCACGGCCTCGGCGCCGAGATCGAACTGATCGAGGCGAGCCAGGTCAACGAGGCGTACGAGCGCGTCCTCGGCTCGGACGTGCGCTACCGCTTCGTGATCGACGCGGCGACCATCTGAGCAACCCGCACCACTCTCATGACCTGAGACTGAGAGGTCATGATCGCCCCCCTCGGGCCCCGGCAGGCTCACCTGCCCCGAGGGGGGCTTCGCCATGCCCGCCCACGCGACCGGCTCGCTGCTGTCCCCCACGTGAGCGACAGGCAAGTCCGCTCCCGGGGGTGACGATTCCGGATCACCGATTCCCTAGCGTTCAGGCATGGCCACCGGGCCTCGGAATCGCCGGAGTCACCGGAACTTCGCCCCATTCTTCTTGGAGCTCCTCATGAAGCGCACCCTCAAGGCAACCGCCCTGGCCGCACTCTGCTGTGCTGTGGCCGGTACGGGGCTCGTTGGCTGCGAGGACAGCTCACCGTCCGAGAAGGCCGCCGAGAAGTCCATCGACGACGCCGTCGACGGAGCCGTCGACGAGGCCCTCGGCAAGACGTTCTCCGGAACCAAGAAGATCAAGGTGACAGGCCGGTCGGTGAACGTGTCCTGCTCCGGCAGGGCGGCGGACGAGGATCAGCCCGTCGTCATACTGCTGGCCGGTGCGGGTGACGCGATGAGCAAGATGGCCGGCTTCCGCAAGACCCTGAGCAAGCAGGCCAGGGTCTGCGCCTACGACCGGCTCGGCGAGGGCGCGAGCGACAAGCCCAAGGCCGTCCAGCATCAGGCGGACAGCGCGAACGTGCTGACCGCCGTGCTCGATCGGGTGGCCGGTGACGGCCCGGTCGTCCTGGCCGGCCACTCACTGGGCGGACTGATCGCCGCCCGCTACGCCCCCGAGCACCAGGACCGGGTCAAGGGCCTGGTCCTCCTTGACGCCACGATCCCGGCGCTGAACGCGGGCTTCACGAAGGTGATCCCCAAGTCGGCCACCGGCGTGGGCGGCCAGCTGCGGGAGCAGACCCTTGCGGTCAACGGCGGCGCGAACCCGGAGAAGTACGTCATCGAGGACGGGGAGGTCGCCTCCGCAGGCGACCTCCCCGTTGAGATCATCAAGCACGAGAGCCAGTACGCAGAGGTGCCCGACTACGGCCCCGCCCTGGAGGACATGTGGTCCAAGGGGCAGCGGGAATGGCTCGGGCTCTCCTCCCACAGCAGGCTCAGCACCGCCGCCAAGAGCGGCCACTACATCTACGTCGACCGGCCCGACCTTGCCGTCAAGGCCGTGCGGAAGGTCACCGCGCAGGTCACCGACGGCCAGTGACGAGCCCACCGGCGTACCGGCCCGGCCGCGGCCACCACTACGCTCGTCCGGTGATCGGTCTCCGGAGAACCGCCCAGGCCCGGCTGCGTCAACTCCGGCTCCAGTGGCGCCGGTTCGACGTCACGACCTCGTACGTCCTGCTCGGGCCGCTCCTGCTGGCCGCGTCGTTCGTACCGTCGATGCACAGCCACGGCACGCAGGTCGGTGGGGTGCCGGGCCGCTCCTTCGACACACTGGCGGTCGTGGCCGTCGCCCTCCAGTGCCTGCCCCTGACGGTGTGCCGGCGGTGGCCCGCGATCTGTCTGGCCCTGGTGTCACTGGGCTTCGCCGCCGACCAGCTGCGCGGCTACCACTCGCTGGCGGGCACGGGTCTGGCCCTCGCACTGCTGGGCGCGGGATCCCGGCTCGAACGGCACCGGGGCGTCACCGTGCTGGCCCTCTCGGTCGCGTACGTACCGCTGGCCGTCGCCCTGACCCGGCTCGGGTCGGGCGAACCGGTGAGCGAGTTCGTGCTGTTCTACGTGGTGACGGCGATGGTGTGGGGCCTGGGAGCCTGGCTGCGCTCCGCCCGCGAGGCGGAGGACGAGCGCCGTCGGCACGTCGCCGAGGAGACCCGCACCGCCGAACGCACCCGTATCGCCCGCGAGTTGCACGACGTCGTCACCCACCATGTGACGGCGATGGTCGTGCAGGCCGAGGCGGCCCGCTACCTGACCGCCGCGCCCGAGCGCCTCGAACAATCCCTGACCGCCGTCTCGGACACCGGCCGGCAGGCCATCGGCGACCTGCGGCACCTGCTCGACCTGCTCGATCCCGATCACGGCACCGAAGCGCCGCACATCGGGCGGGTCGGCACGCTGGTGGAGCAGACCCGCCGGGCGGGGCAGCCGGTGGAGTTCACCGAGGAGGGCACCCCGGCGGAGTCGACCGGCAGCGCCGACCTGGTGGCGTACCGGGTGGTGCAGGAGGCCCTGACGAACGCCCTCAAGTACGCCCACGGCGTCCGTACCTCGGTCCGGGTCCGCCACGGCGAGAAGGAGATAGCCGTGGAGGTCAGCACCGAGGCGCCGGGGCCGCGGGCGGTCTCCCCGGGCGGCAGCGGGCGGGGCCTGGCCGGTCTGCGCGAGCGGGTCGACGTCCTGGGCGGCGAGTTCAGCGCGGGCACCCGGACGGGCGGCGGCTTCGTCGTACGCGCACGCATCCCTTCGGGGAGCCCGGCGTGAGCGCGCCGATCCGGGTCCTGGTCTGCGACGACCAGGCGCTGATCCGCACCGGACTCGTGACGATCATCGACGCGCAGCCCGACATGGAGGTGGCGGGGGAGTGCGCGGACGGGCGGACCGCCATCGACCTCGTCGAGCGACTGCGCCCCGACATCGTGGTGATGGACATCCGGATGCCGGGGATCGACGGCATCGAAGCCACCCGCCTGCTGGCCGGCGCCGGAGTGCCGCAGCCCGTCAAGGTGCTCGTGGTGACGACGTTCAACCTGGACGAGTACGTCTACGAGGCGCTGCGCGCGGGCGCGAGCGGCTTCCTGCTCAAGGACGCGCCGCCGGACCGGCTGCTGCTCGGCATCCGGACCGTGGCCACCGGCGCGGCACTGCTCGACCCGGAGGTGACGCGCCGGCTGGTGGGCAGGTACGCCACCCGGATCAGGCCCGCCGAGGGCGGCCCGGAGCGGGATCTCCCGCTCACCCCCCGGGAGTTGGAGGTGCTGCGGCTGATCGCGGACGGCCTGTCCAACAGCGAGATCGCGGCGGTGCTCCTGATCAGCCGGGAGACCGTCAAGACCTTCGTGTCCCGCATCCTCACCAAACTCGGCCTCCGTGACCGCGTCCAGGCCGTCGTCTACGCCTACCGCCAGGGCCTGGTCACCTGACGAGTTCAGGCCCGCAGTGTCGCCGGGCTCCCGCCGTTCGCCTCGTAACCGGCCACGGCCAGCGCCCGGTACACCGCGTACGAAGCCGCCGGATCGTGCTCGGCGGTCCACGGGATCGCGCCCACGTGGCCGTCGATGTGCACGAGCTGCTGCATCGCCTCGGCCCAGCGCTCGCTGCGGACCAGGAAGAACAACAGGAGATGCCGGACGTGCGCGAGCATCGGGTCGTCCGGCCGCGCCGCGTGCACCGCGAACAGGGCGCCGTGCAGCGCCTTCGTGACGACCTCGCTCTCGTAGAAGCCGCGCACCAGGTTGACGTCGGGCACGTGCTCGTAGAGGGCGAAGAGCGGCAGCGCCGCCAGCAGCGAACCGCGCGGGGCGCGCGCGGCGGCGGCCTCGGCGAAGGAGAAGGCCTGCTCGCGCGAGCCGTGCCACTTCTCCGTCCAGTACCGAAGGCCCGCCAGATGCGCGCCCATGTGCCCGGGCGCGGTGTCGAGGATCTTCAGCCACAGTTGCTCGAACTCGGCCTGCGAGTAGCCGAGTCCGCGCGCGACGGCGAGGTGCGTGATGTGCGGGACGGGGTCGCCGGGAGCGAGCAGCGCCGCCTGGTCGCACGCGTCGCGCGCCTCCTCGAGGACGATCCGCTGCTCTTCGGGCGTGCCGCCGCCACGCCACGCCTGCTGCACCAGGAACTCGGCGAAGACCTGCGCCCCGCCCGCGTCCTTCGGCGCCTGCGAGCGCCACGCGTGCAGCCACCCGGCGCCGAGCCGCGGCGTCTGCTGGGCCTCGAGGGCGGCCGCTCCGGCGACCGCCTGCACGCGCTCCCAGCGGGTCTCCGTCTCCTTGCCGGTCCCGGCGAGCAGCTGGGAGGCCGCCGTGAAGTCCTGGTTCCGCTGCACGACCGACATCACGTCGAGCAGGTCCTGGTCGGGCCCCGGGAGCCGGACGTCCAGGTCCTCCTGAAGCATGAACCCGTAGTCCGCCGGGTCGGCGGCGTCCGGCGACCCCGGAGCGACCTGCCGAATCCCGCCGCGGCGCCGCAGCAACTGCGACACCACGAGCCCGATCATGACCGCGGCCATCAGCCCCCAGAGAATTCCCATATCAACAACGCTAACGTGCCGGTCCGACACGGGGTTCCCGAGCGCGGCGGCGACAACCGGAGTGGCGGCAAAAGGGCGCCGCGCCCCACCCGCACCCTCCCGAGCGCCTACGCTCGGGCGCCATGAGCGACACGCACAGCCACAGCGGCAGCACCCCCCGCGGCTTCGAGACCACCGCCATCCACGCCGGCAACACGGCCGACCCCGTGACGGGCGCCGTCGTCCCGCCGATCTACCAGGTCTCCACGTACAAGCAGGACGGCGTGGGCGGCCTGCGCGGCGGCTACGAGTACAGCCGCAGCGCCAACCCGACCCGTACCGCCCTGGAGGAGAACCTCGCCGCCCTGGAGGGCGGCCGGCGCGGGCTCGCCTTCGCCTCGGGGCTCGCCGCCGAGGACTGCCTGCTGCGCACGCTGCTCAGCCCCGGCGACCACGTGGTCATCCCGAACGACGCGTACGGCGGCACGTTCCGGCTGTTCGCGAAGGTCGTGACGCGGTGGGGCGTCGAGTTCTCGGTGGCCGACACCAGCGACGTCGAGTCGGTACGCGCCGCGATCACCCCGCTGACCAAGGCCGTGTGGGTGGAGACGCCCTCCAACCCGCTCCTCGGCATCACCGACATCGCCGCCGTCGCCCAGGTCGCCCGCGAGGCCGGGGTCAGGCTGGTCGTCGACAACACCTTCGCCAGCCCCTACCTCCAGCAGCCGCTCGCGCTCGGCGCCGACGTCGTCGTGCACTCGATGACCAAGTACATGGGCGGCCACTCCGACGTCGTCGGCGGCGCGCTCGTCGTCAACGACGACACCCTCGGCGACGAGCTCGCGTTCCACCAGAACGCCATGGGCGCCATCGCGGGCCCCTTCGACGCCTGGCTGGTGCTGCGCGGCATCAAGACGCTGCCCGTCCGCATGGACCGGCACAGCGAGAACGCGACCCGCGTCGCCGACATGCTCTCCCGCCACCCGCGCGTCACGAAGGTGCTCTACCCGGGCCTGCCCGAGCACCCCGGGCACGAGATCGCGGCGAAGCAGATGAAGGCGTTCGGCGGCATGGTGTCGTTCCAGGTCGAGGGCGGCGAGGAGGCGGCCGTCGAGGTCTGCGACCGGGCGAAGCTCTTCACGCTGGGCGAGTCCCTCGGCGGCGTCGAGTCCCTCGTCGAACACCCCGGCCGGATGACGCACGCCTCCGTCGCGGGCTCCGCCCTGGAGGTCCCCGCCGACCTCGTACGCCTCTCCGTGGGCATCGAATCTGTCGACGACCTGCTCGCCGACCTCCAGCAGGCGCTCGACAACAAGTAGGTCACCAACCCGTCAGCTGTGGAGTCGTCTTCGAGGGCGGCTCCACCCACGGCCGCTCGACCGTCGCCCACACGACGAACGCCACGACGGCGACGATCAGCACGAACCACAGGAACCGCGCCGCCGCCCTGCGCCGCTTGCGCGCGCGGCCGCCCTTGCGCATCGCGTCCGCGCACAGCTCCGCGGGCACCACCGGCGCGGGCCCGCCGTCGAGTACGGCCCGCACGGCCGCCTCATTGCGCTCCTGGAGACTCATACCCGGGCCGCTCCCCGCAGTTCGGCGGGCGCGGGGCCGCGCGGCGGGTGCAGGACGAGGGCGACCGCCCGCGCGTGCACGGCGCGGACGCGCTCCGCGGGCAGCCCGAGCAGCGACGCGGTCTGCTCCTCGCCGACCCCTTCGAAGAGCCGCAGCACGAGGACGAGGCGTTCCTGGGGGCCCAGCTGCCCCAACGCGCCGCCACGCGCGCGATGTTGTCGCCACGCGCCGCGCGCGAACCGGGCGGCCAGATCCGTGCGCGCGCAGTCGTAGGGATCCTCACCCCGAAGACGGTCCCAGGAGGCGTACGTTCGGCCGAGGGCGGCCGTGAGCAGCTTCCGCGCGCGCGGGTTGTCGTCCGAGGGCTCGCCCGTCAGGAGTGTCGCGGCACGCAGCAGCCGCCCGGCCGCGCCCGCGACGAACGCCTCGAACTCACGGGCCCGGCGGGCGTCCTGCAACGCCTGCCGTTGACGCACCCTTCATATGAGGCCGACCGCAGCTCCCTGGTCAAGAGGCGGGAGCCGCTCGTGCCGTACCGGTGTGCCCCGGAACCGTCAGGAGTCGACGGGCGGCGTCGGCTGGCCGTGGCGCGCGGAGAGCGCGGAATTGAAGCGTGCGAGGAGCGCGCAGAACTGCTCGCGCTCCTTCGGCTCCCACTCCTGCGTCAACTGCGCCATCAATTCCTGCCTCGATGTGCGTACCTCGTCGAGCCGGGCCGCACCGCGCGGCGACAGCTGCAACACCACCGCACGTCCGTCCTCCGGGTGAGAGGTGCGCTTGACGAGACCCGTGTCGACGAGCGGGGCGACCTGGCGGGTCACCGTCGAGGAGTCGATCCCCATGCTCGACGCGAGCGCCTTGACGCCCATCGGGCCTTCCTTGTCGAGGCGGTTGAGCAGCAGATAGGCCGCTCGGTCCATCGAATTGCGCACCTGCCCGACCCCGCCGAGCCGGGTCTGTTCGGCGCGACGGGCGAAGACCGCCACCTCGTGCTGGAGCGTTTCGAGGAGGCCGGTGTCGCCGGCGGTCGTCATGTCCATCATTTCCTGTGGTGTGGGCATGGCCGGGGGCTCACTTCATGCGTGGGTGGTGGATTGCACTGGATTGGTCCCACAGGGTACGCGGCGAAAGCGCCGACCGTACCGGCCCTGCGCAATCCGGTCTCGCAGCGTGAGCATCCCGAGAGGCGTACGCCGTGAGCTGCAAGACTTTCGTCATGAGCAACAGCGCGTCTGACTACTTGCCGACCTCGACGCCCCCGGTGACCCTCGACGACGTCCGCGGCGCCCAGAAGATGCTTTCCGGGGTGGCGCGGGTGACGTCGATGGCGCACAGCCACCACCTCTCCCAGCTGGCGGGGACACCGGTCCACCTCAAGTGCGAGAACCTCCAGCGCACCGGTTCCTTCAAGCTGCGCGGCGCCTACGTGCGGATCGCGGGCCTGCTGCCCGAGGAGCGGGCCGCCGGGGTCGTGGCCGCGAGCGCGGGCAACCACGCGCAAGGTGTGGCCCTCGCCTCCTCGCTCCTCGGCGTGCGCTCCACGGTGTTCATGCCCGTCGGCGCGCCCCTGCCGAAGGTCGCGGCGACCCGCGAGTACGGCGCCGAGGTCCGGCTGCACGGCCAGGTGGTCGACGAGACGCTCGCCGCGGCCCAGCAGTACGCGGAGGAGACCGGGGCGGTGTTCATCCACCCCTTCGACCACCCGGACGTCGTCGCGGGCCAGGGCACGCTCGGTCTGGAGATCCTGGAGCAGTGCCCGGAGGTCCGCACGATCCTGGTCGGCGTCGGCGGCGGCGGACTCGCGGCCGGTATCGCCGTCGCCGTGAAGGCGCTCCGGCCCGACGTGCGGGTCATCGGCGTGCAGGCGGCGGGCGCTGCCGCGTACCCGCCCTCGCTGGCGGCCGGGCACCCGGTCGCGATCAAGTCCCCGTCGACAATGGCCGACGGGATCAAGGTGGGACGGCCCGGCAACGTCCCGTTCGGACTCGTCTCCGACCTCGTCGACGACGTCCGTACGGTCACGGAGGACGCGCTCTCCAGCGCCCTGCTGCTCTGCCTGGAGCGCGCCAAGCTGGTCGTCGAGCCCGCCGGCGCGAGCCCCGTGGCGGCGCTCCTGAGTGAGCCCGGGGCCTTCGAGGGCCCGGTCGTCGCCATGCTGTCCGGCGGCAACATCGACCCGCTCCTGATGCAGCGCGTCCTCACCCACGGCCTGGCCGCCGCGGGCCGCTATCTCTCGCTGCGGCTGCGCCTTCCGGACCGCCCCGGCGCTCTGGCCACGCTCCTCGGGGTGTTGTCAGTGGCCGACGCTAACGTCACCGATGTGAGCCACGTACGGACCGATCCGCGGCTCGGGCTCACGGAGGCGGAGGTGGAGCTGCACCTGGAGACCAAGGGTCCCGCGCACTGCACCGAGGTCGGCGCGGCGCTGCGGGAGGCGGGCTACAAGGTCATCGGGTAATTCGATGGCGGTACGCGATACATCGCGATAGCGTGTGGCGCGCTTCACTCTCGCCGGGCATTCGAAACCCGGCAAATTTACACTTTCCTCACATAGGACACATAGGTACTCAGCCACACACTGGGGGAACCACATGCCAGGCGCCATCTACGCCGAAGGCCTGGTGAAGACCTTCGGCGATGTAAAGGCTCTGGACGGCGTCGATCTCGACGTCCCGGAGGGCACGGTCCTCGGCCTGCTCGGGCCGAACGGGGCGGGGAAGACGACGGCGGTGCGCTGCCTGACGACGCTGCTCACGCCGGACAGCGGCAAGGCGGTCGTCGCGGGGATCGACGTACTGAAGCATCCGAACGAAGTGCGGCGCTCCATCGGCCTGTCGGGCCAGTTCGCCGCGGTCGACGAGTATCTGACCGGCCGGGAGAACCTGGAGATGGTCGGCCGGCTCTACCAACTGCCCAAGAAGGAGGCGAAGAAGCGGGCCGGGGAACTCCTCGACCGCTTCCACCTCGCGGACGCCGCGGACCGCCCCTCCAAGACGTACTCCGGCGGCATGCGCCGCAGGCTCGACCTCGCGGCCGCGCTCGTTGTCTCCCCGCCGGTGATGTTCATGGACGAGCCGACGACCGGCCTCGACCCCGTCAACCGGCAGCAACTGTGGGAGGTCATCCAGGAGTTGGTCGCCGGCGGCACGACGCTGCTCCTCACCACCCAGTACCTGGAAGAGGCCGACCACCTGGCGCACGACATCTGCGTCGTGGACCACGGCCGCGTGATCGCCCGCGGCACAGCCGACCAGCTCAAGGCGCAGACCGGCGGCGAGCGCGTCGAGGTCGTGGTGCACGAGCCGGAGCACATCGAGACGGCGCGCGAGATCTTGAGCGGCTACGGCAAGGGCGAGACGACGGTCGCCCAGCACACCCGCAAACTGACCGTCCCCGTCATCGGAGGCGCCAAGCTGCTCGCCGAGATCATCCGCGACCTGGACGCGCGCGGCATCGAGATCGACGACATCGGCCTGCGCCGCCCGACCCTCGACGACGTGTTCATCTCGCTGACCGGCCATGTGGCCGAGGAACCGGCGGCGTCCGAAGCGGGCGCGCCGGTCGAGGACCCGAAGGGGGCGAGGAAATGAGCGCCTGGAGCGACTCCCTGGTCGTCGGCAAGCGGAACCTGATCCGGATGACCCGGATCCCCGAGATGATCCTGTTCGGGATCATCCAGCCGGTGATGTTCGTGGTCCTGTTCACGTACGTCTTCGGCGGCTCGATCGCCATCCCGGGCGCAGGCGTCAGTGCCGGTGCCTACAAGGAATTCCTGATGGCGGGCATCTTCGCCCAGACCGTCACCTTCGCCACGGCGGGTGCGGGCGCGGGCATCGCGGACGACATGCACAAGGGCCTCATCGACCGCTTCCGCTCGCTGCCCATGGCGCGCGGCGCCGTGCTCACCGGCCGCACCCTCGCCGACCTGGTGCAGACCGCGGTGACGCTGGCCGTGCTCGCGGTGGTGGCGCTGCTCGTCGGCTGGCGCACGCACGAGAACCTCGGCAAGGTCCTGGCGGGCTTCGGCCTGCTCCTGCTGCTCGGGTACGCGTTCACCTGGATCGGTGCGCTGATCGGCCTGTCGGTGCGCACCCCGGAGGCGGCGACCTCCGGCGGCCTGATCTGGCTCTTCCCGCTGACGTTCATCTCGAACGCGTTCGTGCCGGTCAACGGCATGCCGAAGTTCCTCCAGTACATCGCGGAATGGAACCCCTTCAGCGCCACGGTGGCTGCGGCCCGCGAGCTGTTCGGCAACACGATCGAGGGCGTACCGAAATCGGTGACCGGGGCCTGGCCCATGGAGCACCCGATCTGGGCCTCGCTGATCTGGTCCGTCCTGATCATCCTGGTCTTCCGCGCCCTCGCGGTGCGCAAGTACCGCAAGGCGGCCTGACCCGCAGAGAACACGACGAGGCCCCCGCGGCGCGTACGCCGCGGGGGCCCTGTCCGTGCTCGGGAGGCGTCAGCCGTTGAAGGGGTCCGCCTTGAGGATCCGCACCGAGGCCTTCTTGCCGTTCGGCAGTTCGTAGTCGACGTCCTCGCCCACCTTGTGGCCGTTGACCCCCGTGCCGAGCGGGGACTGGGGGGAGTACGTCTCGAAATCACTGCTCGCGTACTCGCGCGAGGCGAGCAGGAACTCCAGGGTGTCGTCCTCGTCACCGTCGAAGGCGATCTTGACGACCATGCCGGGCGCGACCACGCCGGTCGCCGCAGGCGCCTCGCCGACCTTGGCCCGCTCCAGGAGCTGGGTCAACTGGCGGATGCGGAGCTCCTGCTTGCCCTGCTCCTCCTTGGCCGCGTGGTACCCGCCGTTCTCCCGCAGGTCGCCCTCCTCGCGTGCGGCGGCGATCTTCTGGGTGATCTCCTCGCGTGCGGGACCAGACAGGTGCGCCAGCTCGTCCCTGAGCTTGGTGTACGCCTCCTGCGTCAGCCAGGTGACGTCTTCGCTGGTCTGGGTCACAGGTCGCTCCTCGTAGGTACTGGGTATACAAAGCATCGCCCTACTCAGAAGGATGTTCCCTACTGAGTGGGCGAAACCACGAGCCTAACAATTCAGGCGTGAAAGGGGGAGGACAAAAGGCATCAGCGTTGCGTCGGCGCAGGTCAGCGCCCGCCGTTTCGCCGGCCCGTATCGACAATCAGTCGGCGTGGCAGCCCAGGAGCTCCGCGGTCGTGCCGCCGCCCGTCGTCTTCAGCGTGACGACCTTGTCGATGCGCTCGGACTTCTGGTCGAAGCGGAAGTCGGCGCGTCCCACCTCGGCGCCGGCCTCGCTCTGCGAGCGGATCGTGCAGTAGCCCGTGGCGTCGGTGTCCTTGCGGATCTCCATATGGACCTGGACGTCGTGCTTGTTCGTGTCGAAGGCGATGACCTCGCCGCTGAACTTGCTGCCGCCGACGACGTAGTACCAGCCGAACCAGACCATCAGGGCCGCGAACAGGACGCCGAGGACGATTCCCGCGATCTTCAGCTTGCGGTCGGCGCGGGCGTCGGCGGAGCGCGAGGATCCGTATCGGCCCTCGGGCAGCTGCTGCACGGCGCTCATCCGCCAGTTCCTCTCGCGTCGCCCGACAGGTGGCCGGGCACCGGAATTTTCCGCCCCCCGGTTCCGTCACTATAGAAGCTGCCCGGTGCACTCCAGGCACCCGGGCGCCCGTATCTCACCGAGGAACTTGTCTTGACTGAGCAGCTGCGCCTTATGGCCGTTCACGCCCACCCCGACGACGAGTCGTCGAAGGGCGCGGCCACCATGGCCAAGTACGTGTCCGAGGGGGTGGACGTACACGTCGTGACCTGCACAGGAGGCGAGCGCGGCTCCATCCTCAACCCGAAGCTCCAGGGCGACAAGTACGTCGAGGAGAACATTCGGGAGGTCCGCCGCAAGGAGATGGACGAGGCGCGCGAGATCCTCGGCGTCAAGCAGGACTGGCTGGGCTTCGTCGACTCGG
The DNA here is from genome assembly GCF_040295505.1 of Streptomyces sp. NPDC002790. Taxonomy (NCBI): domain Bacteria; kingdom Bacillati; phylum Actinomycetota; class Actinomycetes; order Kitasatosporales; family Streptomycetaceae; genus Streptomyces; species Streptomyces sp. NPDC002790. Next base: position 59,659 of record NZ_JBEOVM010000031.1, read on the forward strand.
GGCTGCCCGAGGGCGACCCGCTGCCGCCGCTGCCGGAGGGCTGCTTCGCCCTGGAGGAGGTCGACCACGCGGCCGGCGCGCTGGTCAGGCAGATCCGCACCTTCCGTCCGCAGGTCATCACGACGTACGACGAGAACGGCGGCTACCCGCACCCCGACCACATCATGACCCACAAGATCACGATGGTGGCCTTCGACGGTGCGGCCGACGCCGAGAAGTACCCCGAGGACGAGTTCGGTCCCGTCTACCAGCCGAAGAAGCTCTACTACAACCAGGGCTTCAACCGGACGCGCACCGAGGCGCTGCACAAGGCGCTCCTGGAGCGCGGCATGGAGTCCCCGTACGAGGACTGGCTGAAGCGCTGGGACGCCGACGCCTCGCGGGTCGAGCGCACGCTGACCACGCATGTTCCGTGCGCCGACTTCTACGAGATCCGCGACAAGGCGCTGATCGCGCACGCCACGCAGATCGATCCCGACGGCGGCTGGTTCCGCGTGCCGATGGACATCCAGCAGGAGGTCTGGCCGACCGAGGAGTACGAGCTCGCGAAGTCGCTCGTCGATACCTCCCTCCCCGAGGACGACCTCTTCGCGGGCATCCGACACAATGCCTGATGTGAACGCGAATCTGGCATTGACCCATCTCGTCCCCCTTGCCGCCAAGGAGGTCGACGAGAACAAGGTGACTCCGGGTGTGCTCGGCTTCATCGTCTTCGCCGTGATGGCCGTCGCGGTCTGGGGCCTGATGAAGTCGATGAACAAGCACATGCGCAAGGTCGACTTCAAGGAGAAGTCGGACGCGCCCGCCGGTGCGACGAGCGGCAAGGACGCCGGGCAGACGTCCGCCTGAACCCGCCGTCGGCCCCGCGCACGAGAGCGCGCGGGGCCGTTGCGCTGTCCGCCGCGCGCCCCTGCCTGTCATGTCCAGGGCGAGGGGAGGCGCGGCTATGACGGCTGTGCCTCCTTGGCGACGCCCATCACGTCCCGTGAGTGGCGGTTCGGGACCATGCCGAGGCGCCAGGCCTGCCAGCCGGCGTCCAGATCCACGCCCCGCTCCAGAAGCAGCTGGTACGCCTCCACGTAGTCGTCGAGCTTGCCGTCGCGGGCCGGATGCGTGGCGGCGGCGAGCTGGGACAGCTCCTCCTGCGCGACCGCCGTGCCGACCTCCGAGCCGCCGGGGGAGGCGTACGGAAGCAGCGTGCAGCGCAGGAACGTCGCCCAGTCCTCGCCCCTGCGGTCCTCGTACCCGGCGAAGATGCCCGCCGCCTCCTCGCACAACTCCATCGCCTGCGCGAGCCGCGCGTTGCCCGCGTCGACCACCGCCAGCTCCAGGCACGTCCACGCCTCGCCGTGCGGCACGCCGATCCGCTGGAAGTCGGCGCGGGCGTCGACCAGGAGCTGCCGGGCGAAGCCGGAGTTGCGCAAGGACCCCGTCTGAGCGGCCCGTTCGTCGCGGGTGACGCGCGCCGAGTGGTGGCGGGCGCAGGCCAGGCCGTAGACGTCGCGCATCCGGGAGAACATCGTGCGTGAGCGCTCCAGCTCCCGTACCGCCTTGTCGAGGTCGCCGGTCTCCTCCAGGGCCTGGCCCAGGTAGTAGTACGTCCACGCCTCGCCGCGCGCGTCCTCGTTGTCACGGTGCCGGGACGCCGCCTGGCGCAGGCCGTCGACCGCCGCGGACGCCTCGCCGTCGATGAGCCGGGCGCGGGCCAGCTCGGTCAGCGCCCAGGCCTGGCCACGGTTGTCGCGGGTCTGCCCGTACAGGTCGAGCGCCTCCCGCAGCTCCTCCTCCGCGCGCGGCACGTTGCCCATCCGCAGGCAGAGCTGGCCGAGCTGGAAGTGCGCCCACGCCTCACCGTGCAGCGACTCGTTCTCGCGGTGCAGGGCGAACGCGTCGGTGAGCAGCGCGAGCGCCATGCGTACGTTGGCGCGGTCGCGCTCGACCGCCGCGAGCGCGTGCAGCGTCCAGCCGCGGTCGCCCTTGGTCTCCGGCGTCGTCTGAAGGTCGAGCGCCTCCCGCAACCGCCCGGCCGCCTCGGTGAGTTGGCCCTGGTGGTGCAGGGTGATGCCGAGGGAGCACAGCGCGCGGCCCTCGCCCGCCCTGTGGTGCGCCTCGCGGTAGAGGTCGACCACCGAGGACAGCGTCGTACGCGCCTTGTCGAGCTCGCCGAGCTGGCGGGCCGCGATACCCGTCCGCCACTGGACCGAGCGCATGAGCAGGCCCTGGTCGATGGATTGTGTCAGCTCCTGGATCTCGCCGAGCCGGTAGAGGTCGCCGCGCAGCAGGCAGTAGTCGCACAGCGCGCCGAGCAGGCCGAGCACCGCGTCCTGGTTGACGCCCTCGGCGTGCCGCAGCGCCGCCGTGATGAAGCTCGACTCGTCGTCGAGCCAGCGCAGCGCCGCGTCCAGGGACGTGAAGCCGTGCGGCCCCGGCTGGCCCGCGCGCGTCGACATGTTGCCGTCGACCAGACGGATCACCGAGTCGGCCAGGTCCGCGTAGTTCTGGATCAGGCGCTCCTGCGCGGCCGTGCGCTCCGCGGGCTCCTCCTCGTCGGCGAGGCGGGCCTGGGCGAAGGTGCGCACGACGTCGTGCAGGCGGTAGCGGCTGCCGCGCACGTGGTCGACGAGCCCGGCGCCCGCGAGCGCCGACAGGTGCCGCTTCGCCTCCGCCGTGTTGGTGGCGAGCAGCGCCGCCGCGGCGGCCGCGCCGAGCGAGGCGCGCCCGGCGAGCGCGAGCCTCCGCAACAGCCGCCTGCCCTGCTCGGACTGGTCGGTGTAGCGCAGCCACAGCACCCGCTCGACCGGGTCCACGGGCCCGTACGCGGCGAGGTCGGCGGCGAGCTGACGCGTCGTGCGCGGCCCGATCGCGGAACCCGCGACACGCAGCGCCAGCGGCAGGCCGCCGCACAACTCCCGTACGACATCGGTGGATTCGGCGTCGTACGGCCCGCTCGGGTCCTCCGCGGCCTCCCGCAGCAGCTCCTCCGCGCCCGCCGCGTCCAGCGCCTGGACGGGAAGGTGGTGCACCCAGGCGGGCGTGTCGTCGCCGAGCTCCAAGGGCTCGCGCGAGGTGACGACGACGAGGCTGTCGGAGCGCTCGGGCACGAGCGTGCGCACCTGATCCGCGCTCGCCGCGTCGTCGAGGACGATCGTCACCGGCAGCCCGGTCAGATGCTGGTGGTACAGCTCGCTGAGCCGCTTGACCTGCTGCTCCTGCGAGGACCGCTCACGGAAGAGCAGCTGCTCGCGCGGCGCCCCGAGCCGGTTCAGCAGATGCAGCAGCGCGTCGCGCGTGGGCAGCGGCGGCGCGTCCGGGCGGTCGCCGCGCAGATCCACCACGCACGCCCCGCGGAACTGGTCCCGCAGCTCGTGCGCCGCGCGCACCGCGAGCGTCGTGCGCCCCGAGCCCGGTTCCCCGTGCAGCACCACCACGGTCGGCCGGGTCTCGGTACTGGCCCGCGCCGCGTGCACCCACTGCGCGATCTGCGACATGGCGACACGCCGCCCCGCGAACGGGCCCTCGGGCTCCGGGAGTTGACCGAACGACTGCTCAAGGACGCTGCGCCGCCGCGCGGCCGCGCTCTTGTCGGTCCGCCGCAGCTGCGGCCCCACCGTCTTCTTCGACGTGCCGGTGCTCGCGGCGAGCACCCGCTGCTGGTCGAGGAACGGCCGTATACCCCGCACCTCAAGTGCGGTCAGCCACTGCAACCGCAGCTGCTCGGGCCCGCCCGGCTGATTGCGTGCCCCGGCGCTGCGGCTCGCGGCCGGCACGTGCGAAGCGGTCACCTTCGCGACGGTCGTGGCGGACCCCAGCACGGCGACGGCGACCCCCGCGCCCACGGCCGTACCGGTCCCGGCCCCCAGCACCAGATCCGCGACACAGGCGGTGACGGCACCGACTCCCGCCACCATCAACGGCGTTGACCCGCCCTCCTTGGCGAACCGCTGCCCGAACGTCATCCGCCCCGCGTCGGCCTCGTCGAGGGCCCGGGTGAACGCGTCGTACTCCTCGGTCGCGCTGCGCCCCATCGCGTCCAGCGCGCCCTTCGCCCGCGACAGCAGCACGGCCCCGTCCGCGCGCCCTCCCGAACGCCTGACCTCTTCCTCCACGGCCCGAGCCAACAGCCGTTCGGCTTCCGCCCGATGGCTGTCCCGCATATTCGGTCCCCCTCCGGTGGCGACAAGTACGGGGTCAAGTGTGCTGCGTATGGGGTGTCGGCGCGAGGGTCCCGGCGATCAGAGGCGCGACGCGGGGCGGCTTGAGTGAGGCAGCGCGGCACCATGAGCGAGGATGGGACGCATGCCGAACCGACTGGCCCATGAAACGTCCCCCTACCTCCTCCAGCACGCCGATAACCCGGTGGACTGGTGGCCCTGGTCGGCCGACGCCTTCGCGGAGGCGCAGCGGCGCGGGGTGCCGGTGCTGCTCAGCGTCGGGTATTCGAGCTGTCACTGGTGTCACGTGATGGCCCATGAGTCCTTCGAGGACGGGGCCACCGCCGCCGTCCTGAACGACAACTTCGTCAACATCAAGGTCGACCGCGAAGAACGCCCGGACGTCGACGCCGTCTACATGGAGGCCGTGCAGGCCGCGACCGGCCAGGGCGGCTGGCCCATGACCGTGTTCCTGACGCCGGACGCCGAGCCGTTCTACTTCGGCACGTACTTCCCGCCGGAGCCGCGCCACGGCATGCCCTCGTTCACGCAGGTCCTGCACGGCGTGCGGGACGCGTGGACCGAGCGGCACGGCGAGGTCACCGAGGTCGCCGGGAAGATCACCGCCGATCTGGCCGCGCGCGAACTGCCCTACGGGAACACGGAGTTGCCGGGCGAGAACGAGCTGGCGCAGGCGCTGCTCGGGCTCACGCGCGAGTACGACGCGACGTACGGCGGCTTCGGCGGCGCGCCCAAGTTCCCGCCGTCCATGGTGGTCGAGTTCCTGCTGCGGCACCACGCGCGTACCGGCGCGGAGGGTGCGCTGCAGATGGCCGTGGACACCTGCGAGCGGATGGCGCGCGGCGGGATCTACGACCAGCTCGGCGGCGGGTTCGCGCGGTACTCGGTGGACCGGGAGTTCACGGTGCCGCACTTCGAGAAGATGCTGTACGACAACGCGCTGCTGTGCCGCGCGTACGCGCATTTGTGGCGCTCCACCGGCTCCGAACTGGCCAAGCGCGTCGCCCTCGAAACCGCCGACTTCATGGTGCGCGAGCTGCGGACGAACGAGGGCGGATTCGCGTCCGCGCTCGACGCCGACAGCGAGGACCCGGCGAGCGGGAAGCACGTCGAGGGCGCGTACTACGTGTGGACGCCGCGGCAGCTCGCCGAGGTGCTCGGTGACGAGGACGCCGCCGTCGCCGCACGCTGCTTCGGGGTCACCGAGGAGGGCACCTTCGAGGAGGGTTCCTCGGTGCTTCAGCTCCCGCAGGGCGACGAGGTGTTCGACGCCGGGCAGGTCGAGCGCATCCGGCAGCGGCTGACCGCCGCCCGCGCCGAGCGCCCCGCGCCCGGCCGGGACGACAAGGTCGTCGCCGCGTGGAACGGGCTCGCGATCGCCGCGCTCGCCGAGACCGGTGCGTACTTCGGCCGGCAGGATCTGGTGGATGCCGCCGTGTGCGCGGGCGACCTGCTCGTACGCCTGCACATGGACCCGCTTGCCCGGCTGGCGCGGACCAGCAAGGACGGGCACGTCGGCGCCAACGCGGGTGTCCTTGAGGACTACGCGGACGTCGCCGAGGGTTTCCTCGCGCTCGCGTCCGTGACCGGTGAGGGCGTGTGGCTGGAGTTCGCCGGGTTCCTGCTCGACCACGTCCTTGACCGGTTCGTGGACCGGGAGAGCGGCGCGCTGTACGACACCGCGGTCGACGCCGAGAAGCTCATCCGGCGGCCCCAGGATCCGACCGACAACGCCACGCCCTCCGGCTGGACCGCCGCGGCGGGCGCGCTTCTGTCGTATGCCGCGCACACCGGTTCCGAGCCGCACCGCACTGCCGCCGAGCGCGCCCTCGGCGTCGTCAAGGCCCTCGCCCCGCGCGCCCCGCGGTTCATCGGGAACGGGCTCGCGGTCGCCGAGGCGCTGCTCGACGGGCCGCGCGAGATCGCGGTCGTGGGGGAGGTCGGTGGGCGGCTGCACCACGCGGCGCTCATCGGGACGGCTCCGGGGGCGGTCGTCGCGGCGGGTGAGGAGGGTGGCGGCGAGCTTCCGCTGCTGGTCGACCGGCCGCTCGTCGACGGGCGGGAAGCCGCCTACGTATGCCGGCACTTCGTGTGCGACGCGCCGGTGACCGATGTCGACGGGTTGCGGCGGATGCTTGGGGAGTCGCAGCGGTAGTCCCCGGCGCCGTTTGAGCCGTACCGGTGTTGAGGACGCGGGGCTCTGCCCCGGACCCCGCGGGCTCTCGTCCAAGAACGGGGCTTGAATGGCGGCTCAGAGCCCGTGCTGCACCGTGTCGAGGGCGCGCAGCACGAGTTCGCGCAGGTCGTCCTCGTGGCCGTGCTCGGCCCAGTACATCGTTGCCTGCATCAGGGCGCCGACCAACGCCATGGCGTAGACCCGGACTTCGAGGTCGGCGGCGTCCCGGCCGGTGCGCTCGGCGATGACCCGGCACATCAGCCTGCCGGTCACCGACATCGACTCCATCATCCGGGAGCGCACCGCGGGCGTCTCGACCTGGAGGCGCATCCGCAGCCGGGTGATCTCCGGCCGCTCGTCCGCGAACGCGAGTTCCAGGCTGCGGTCGACGACGTGCCGCACGGATTCGACGATCGACTCGTCCTTCGGCCGTGCCCGCAGCTCCCGCTCCAGGATCGGGTCGAACTCGTCCGTGAGGACGATGTCCTCCTTGGTCGGGAAGTAGCGGAAGACCGTGGACGGCGAGACCTCGGCGGCCTCGGCGATCTGCTCGACTGTCGTCGTGTCGTACCCCTGCTCCTCGATCAGGCGGTACGTCGCCTCACGGATCGCCGTCCTGGTCTTGATCTTCTTGCGCTCGCGGAGCCCCACCTTGGGCTCCGCGGGCTGCTGTGCTGACGCGGCCATGGCGCTCATTCTCAGGCATCGGCGCCGACCGGGGCGACCTCCGGGTCGGGAGTGGGGCCTGTCTTCTCGGGACCGGGCAGCAGCACCGCCGTCAGCAGCGCGGCGGCCAGGGCGACGATGCCGATGACGACCAGGGCCAGGTCCATGCCGTGGACGAACGCGCTGTCCGCCGATGCGGCGAGCGCCCGGTCGCCGAGCTTCCCGGCGACCATGTGCGCGCCGATCACCGAGTCGTGCGCCACGTCCGCCGCCGCGTCGGGCAGCCCCGCCGTGGCGAGTCGGCCCGCGTAGGCGCCGGAGACGAGGGCGCCGAGCAGGGCCACGCCGAGTGCGGAGCCGGTCTGTCGCACGGTGGACAGCAGGCCCGAGCCGCGGCCCGCCTGGTCCTTGGCGAGTGCGCCCATGGCGCCGCCCATCGCGGGGATCATGGCGAAGGCGATGCCGATCCCGGCGATCGACAGCCACAGCGCCGTGAAGCCGTACCCGGAGTCGACGGTGGTGCGCGCCCCGAGGAACGCGGCGAAGGCGAGGACCACCAGGGCCACGCAGATCACCGCCCGCGCCCCGAACTTCGCGACCAAGGGCTGCGCCAGCCTCGCCGCGACGAGCATCCCGCCCATCATCGGCACCATCCGCAGGCCGGTGCCGAGCGAGTCGATGCCGAGCACCGCCTGGAGGTACTGCGGCAGCAGGAACAGCAGCCCGGCCATGATGAACATGCCGAGCGTCGCCGCCAGGGTGTTGGTGAGGAAGCCCCGGTGGGACAGGAGTGAGAGGTCGAGCATGGGCCGCGAGCTGCGTCGCTCGCGCAGCACCAGCGCGCCGATCAGGACGACGGACGCAAGGAATCCGCCGAGCACGACGGCGCTCGACCAGCCCTTCTCGGGGCCTTCGATGATCGCGTAGATGAGGGTGCCGAGGCCGAGCGCGGTGAGCACGGTGGAGACGAGGTCGACCTTGGGCGCGGCCGGGTCCCGGCTCTCGGGGAGCAGGAACAGGCAGGCGGTGATGCCGATCGCGACCATCGGCACGTTCAGTACGAACACCGAGCCCCACCAGAAGTGGTCGAGCAGCCAGCCGCCGATGATCGGGCCGAGCGGCATCCCGAGCGCGGAGGCCGCGGAGATGGCCCCGATCGCCTTCGTCTGCTCGTCCCGCGCGAACAGCGAGGGGATGACCGACATGGCGAGCGGCATCACGAAGGCGCCGCCGACGCCCATCAGCGCGCGGGCCGCGATCACCCAGCCCACGTCACCGGCGAGCGCGCCCACGACGGACGCGGCGAGGAAGATGCCGAGTCCGCCGATCAGCATCCGGCGCCGCCCGAACCGGTCGCCGAGCAGTCCCGCCGGGAGCATCAGGGCGGCGAACACCACGATGTACGCGTCCGCCATCCACTGCTGCTGGCCCGTGGTGGCGCCGAGTTCTCCGGCGATCGTGGGCAGCGCGACGTTGAGGATCGTCATGTCGAAGCCGAGCACGAGCATGCTCGCGACCAGGGCCCCGAGGGCCCACCAGCGCCGAGGGTCGGGGCGCGACTCCACTTGTTGAGTGACAGTAACCATGAAATGAGAGTAGCTGTCACTTCATAGTGTCCGTCAATAAAGAGTTGCCCTCGGAAACGCAAAAATGGCCGCGGCTGGTGAGCCGCGGCCATGGAGAAGGGGGGGGTCAGCCGTGCTGGTACGCCACCAGGGAGATACCGACGTAGTGGACGATGAACGCCGCGAGGGTCAGGGAGTGGAAGACCTCGTGGAAGCCGAACCAGCGTGGTGACGGGTTCGGGCGCTTGATGCCGTAGATGACGCCGCCCGCGCTGTAGAGCAGGCCGCCGACGATCACCAGGACGAGCACCGCGATGCCGCCCGTGCGCATGAAGTCCGGCAGGAAGAAGACCGCGGCCCAGCCCATCGCGATGTAGCACGGCGTGTAGAGCCAGCGCGGGGCGCCGACCCAGAAGACGCGGAAGACGATGCCTGCCGCGGCCGCCGCCCAGACGCTCCACAGCAGGGCGTCACCCTTGGCGCCGGGGAGCAGCAGCATCGTCAGCGGCGTATACGTACCGGCGATGATCAGGAAGATGTTCGCGTGGTCGAGGCGGCGCAGTACGCCGTCCGCGCGCGGCCCCCAGTTCCCCCGGTGGTAGAGCGCGCTCACGCCGAACAGCAGGCAGGCGGTCAGCACGAAGATGGCGCACGCGATCCGGCCGCGCGTCGAGTCCGCGAGGGCCGTGAGGAAGATGCCCGAGATCAGCACGGCGGGGAACATGCCCGCGTGCAGCCAGCCGCGCAGTCTCGGCTTCAGCACGGAGGGCTGGACGGCTGGGACCTCGGGCTGCTCGGTGGCGACGCTCATCCCGGCATCGTACCCAGCCGAACCTACGCGACCGTAGGTAACGGGCCCGATGAGTGGTGATGCTCACTTCGCTCACTTGTGAGGCCCCCTGGACAGATGGGCGTTTCGGTCGGATGATCAAATGAGTGCGGTCGGCACCGGATGAGCGCCCACTGAGCTCCAGTGGACTGGGAGGCGCAGCGTCCGGGTCGCAGCCCCCACGGGGCAATCAACCTCAGAATCCCTCATTTAGGAGCGATCGTGGCGCGCGACATCGCGGCTCCCTCCCTGGACACCCTCCCGACCAAGCACCAGGAACTGATCTCGTGGGTCAACGAGATCGCAGAACTCACGCAGCCGGACAGTGTGGTCTGGTGTGACGGCTCCGAGGCCGAGTACGAGCGCCTCGCCGAGGAGCTCGTCGCGAAGGGGACGTTCAAGAAGCTCGACCCCATCAAGCGCCCCAACTCGTACTACGCCGCCTCCGACCCGTCCGATGTCGCGCGCGTCGAGGACCGTACGTTCATCTGCTCCGAGAAGGAGGAGGACGCGGGCCCCACGAACCACTGGAAGGCCCCCGCGGAGATGCGGGAGATCTTTCGGGGGAACGAGGGGAACGGGGGGATCTTCCGTGGCTCGATGCGCGGACGGACCATGTACGTCGTCCCGTTCTGCATGGGCCCGCTCGGTTCGCCGCTGTCCGCGATCGGCGTCGAGATCACCGATTCGGCGTACGTGGCCGTCTCCATGCGCACGATGACCCGGATGGGCCAGCCGGTCCTCGAGGAGCTGGGCGAGGACGGCTTCTTCGTGAAGGCCGTGCACACGCTGGGCGCCCCGCTGGGTCCGGACGAGGCGGACGTCCCGTGGCCGTGCAACTCCACGAAGTACATCTCGCACTTCCCCGAGGACCGCGAGATCTGGTCGTACGGCTCCGGGTACGGCGGCAACGCCCTGCTCGGCAAGAAGTGCTACGCCCTGCGCATCGCGTCCGTCATGGCGCGTGACGAGGGCTGGCTCGCCGAGCACATGCTGATCCTCAAGCTCACGCCGCCGACCGGCGAGTCGAAGTACGTCGCCGCCGCCTTCCCGTCCGCCTGTGGCAAGACGAACCTCGCGATGCTGGAGCCCACGATCTCCGGCTGGACCGTCGAGACGATCGGTGACGACATCGCCTGGATGCGGTTCGGCGAGGACGGCCGGCTCTACGCGATCAACCCCGAGGCCGGTTTCTTCGGCGTCGCGCCCGGCACCGGCGAGCACACCAACGCCAACGCCATGAAGACCCTGTGGGGCAACTCGGTCTTCACGAACGTCGCGCTCACCGACGACAACGACGTCTGGTGGGAGGGCATGACGGAGGAGACTCCGGCGCACCTCACCGACTGGAAGGGCAACTCCTGGACCCCGGAGTCGGGCGTCCCAGCCGCCCACCCCAACGCGCGCTTCACCACGCCCGCGTCGCAGTGCCCGATCATCGCGCCCGAGTGGGAGGACCCGAAGGGCGTGCCGATCTCGGCGATCCTGTTCGGCGGCCGTCGCGCCTCGGCCGTGCCGCTGGTCACCGAGTCCTTCGACTGGAACCACGGCGTCTTCCTCGGCGCGAACGTGGCCTCCGAGAAGACCGCCGCCGCCGAGGGCAAGGTCGGCGAGCTGCGCCGCGACCCGTTCGCCATGCTGCCGTTCTGCGGTTACAACATGGGCGACTACATGGCGCACTGGGTGAAGGTCGGTGCCGATAAGGATGCCGCCAAGCTGCCGAAGATCTACTACGTCAACTGGTTCCGGAAGAACGCGGACGGCAAGTTCGTGTGGCCCGGCTTCGGTGAGAACTCGCGTGTCCTGAAGTGGATCGTGGACCGCCTCGACGGCCGCGCCGAGGGCGTCGAGACGCCGATCGGTATCCTGCCGACCAAGGAGTCCCTGGACACCAAGGGCCTCGAACTGGCCGACGCCGACCTGGACTTCCTGCTGACGGTGGACAAGGAAGCATGGCGCGACGAGGCGTCGCTCGTCCCCGCGCACCTCAACACGTTCGGCGACCACACGCCGACGGAGCTGTGGGACGAGTACCGCAAGCTGGTGGACCGGCTCGGCTGACGACCGGACAACCGGACATGAGTGGGCCCCCCCCCCCGCCGCGGGCGGGGGCGGGGCCGCGGGGGGGGCGGGGGCCGCCCCCCGCGGCGTCTACAACTTCTCCC
>NZ_JBEOVM010000032.1:0-70445 GCF_040295505.1 Streptomyces sp. NPDC002790
CTACCTCCCGCGGTCCACGAGTCACTCCCCCCCCCACGCCACCACCCCCCCCCCCCCCCCCCCCCCCCCGGGGGGGGGGGGCGCCCCCCCCCCCCCCCCCACCCCGCCCCGCCGCGGCCCCGCCGAAGGGGCTACGTGTCGCACTCCCACACCGACCGGCACAGCCCGCACCGAGCCCGCACCCGGCCCCGCACCGGCACCCGGATCCGCTGATGACACGTCGGGCACGCGAACGCCACCCGCAGCCCACCACCGCGCCCCGACGCCCCGTCCACCGCGGTCGAGAACGCGTACGGGCCCGCCGGGTCCAGCCCGCGCGGCCCGTGATCCTGCGCGTACCGGCGGTCCTTCGCATAGCGCCGCCGCCCCGCCCAGCCCGCCGCGGTCAACGGCGGCTGCCGCTCGTCACGCCGCGCCTGCTCAAGCCCCCGCTCGTACGCCGAGTACGCCTGCGGGCTCGTGAACCACGTCTCCGGACCCTCACCGAAGACGAGGGCCCGCTTCGCCAGCACGTAACCGAACTCCTCCGGCGTCAGATAGCCCAGCTTCTGCGACGACGCCGCATCCTCCCGATAGGCGTCGAGCAACAGCCAGCCCGCACCCAGGTACGTAGCGGCCGTATCGGTCAGGATCTCGTTGTCCCGCGTCCCCGGCAGCGACAGATCGAGGCGATGCAGATACACGTGCATGATCTCGTGGGCGAGCGCCGCGCCGATGTCCCGGCGATGCGTACGGAACCGGTCGTTCAACTCGATGAAGTACTCGGGACCCGCCGCCAGTTCCACGCTCGCCGCATGCCGCATCTCCCGGAAACTCACGATCATCCGCGCGTCCGGGAGCCGATAGTGCAGCACCAGCTCACGCGCCACCCGCTGCACACCCAGATACAGATCGTCGACGTCACTGAACGCCACGTCGACCGGGGCGACACTCGACGAGAACGTCCGCACCGTGTCGTAGGAGAGCCGCCTGTAGAGCGCGGTGATCGCCGACCGCACCGTCTCCACATGCGGATAGCCGTGCACCACCGGTCCGCCGTCCGCCACGCGCGCACCCCCTGGGTCCGCCGGGCCGGTACCCGGCGATCCCAGAGTACGGCCATTAATCCAAGACCTGCCGCCCCTTTGTCCATGGGCACCTCCGCCCCGCCCGGCGCATCGTGATCGACACGCCAAGCCGCCGTGAGAAGGAGTGCGCCGTGCCCGAGCAGCCCCAAGGCCAGCCGTCGGAGAACTCGGAGAGCTCGCAGAACGCGAGGTACGAGGAGATGCCGGGCAGCCGACAGCACGCGACATCGGGCCCCAGCCGCCGGGCACTCGTCGCCGCCGGAGCGGTCGGCGGAGCGGGCGCCGCGCTCGGTCTCGGCCTGACCGGCACCGCCCGCGCCGCGACCACCACGCCCACCGCTGACGGCGCCGCCGTCATCCGCTCCAAGGACCTCGACGTCCGCGTCAGCACCGGCTTCCCCGTCGTCGTCTCCTACACCGAGCGCGCCACCGGCGCCGTCCTGCACGCACAACCTGACCCGCACGCGTCACTCCTCATCGACGGCGCCGAACACACCCCGAAGGTGACGTGCACGCCCGCCGCCGACCGCGCCGACTACCGCCTCACCCTGACCGGCGGCACCACCATCGACATCCGGATCAGAGTCGAAGGAGGCCAGGTCGACTGGCGCATCACGAAGATCAGCGACACGGCACAACTGCGCGTCGGCACCCTCCAGTTCCCCGGCCTCGCCCTGCTGTCCGTCCGCAGCGACCAGCCCGGCGCCGCCCTCCTCGCCGCCACCGTGCAGCTCGACAAGGCCAAGAGCGGCGACACCCTCGTCACCCCGACCACCGACAGCCCCGCCCAGGCGCCCACCGGATGCGCCTACGCCGTCGTCGCCCACGACCGGCTCGGCGGCGCGATCGAGACCAACACCAGCTACGACAGGCCCGACGGGGCCGCCGGAACCACCTGGGAGAACGGCCGCCTGTGGCGCGAGACCGTGCGCCGCGAAGGACACACCGCGGCGCTCCTCGCCCCCGGCCAGTGGACACACCGCGCCGCCACCGCCCCGGTCGACGCCACCGAACCCCTCCCGTACGCGACCGTCGTCGTCACGGGCGACAGGAACGGCGACGGAAAGGTCGACTGGCAGGACGCCGCCATCGCCTTCCGCGACATCGCCCACACCCCGCGCGGCGCCGACGAACAACACCTGCGCGTCGTCCCGCACATCCCGTTCAACTTCGCGTCACAGGCCACGAATCCGTTCCTCGCGACCCTCGACAACGTCAAACGGATCCACCTGGCCACCGACGGGCTGCGCCAGTACACCCTCCTCAAGGGCTACCAGTCCGAGGGCCACGACTCCGCGCACCCCGACTACGCCGGGAACTACAACACGCGCGCGGGCGGCCTCGACGACCTCAACACCCTTCTCCATGAAGGCAAGAAGTGGAACAGCGACTTCGCCGTCCACGTGAACGCCACCGAGTCCTACCCCGTCGCGAACGCCTTCTCGGAGAAGCTCGTCGACAAGTCCGACAAGCAGTGGGACTGGCTCGACCAGAGCTACCGCATCGACCAGCGCCGCGACCTCGTCTCCGGCGACATCGTCAAGCGCTTCGCCGACCTGCGCCGCGACACCGACGACGGCCTCAACACCCTCTACATCGACGTGTTCCGCGAGTCCGGCTGGACCTCCGACCGCCTCCAGCGCGCCTTCCGTGAACAGGGCTGGAACGTCACGTCCGAATGGGGCCACGGTTTCGAAAGGTCATCGCTGTGGTCGCACTGGGCGACCGAGACCGACTACGGCCCCGACACCTCACGCGGCATCAACTCCCGCCTGATCCGCTTCATCCGCCACCACCAGAAGGACGTCTTCGCCGACAAGTGGCCCACCCTCCTCGGTGTCGCCCGCATGGGCAACTTCGAGGGCTGGGTCGGCAAAACCGACTGGAACTCCTTCTACCGCCTCATCTGGACCCACTCGCTGCCCGCCAAGTACCTCCAGGCACAACCCATCAAAACGTGGGGCGAGCACGAGATCACGTTCTCCGGCGCCACGAGAACGAGCGTCACCGACGCCTCCGGCGCCCGCCGCATCACCACCGACGACCGCCTCGTCTACGACGCCGGCACCTACCTGCTGCCGTGGGAACCACGCAAGGCCACCGACCCGGCGAAGCTGTACCACTACAACCCCAAGGGCGGCACCACCAGTTGGCGCCCCCCGCGCGCGTGGGAGAGCAGAAACCGGGTGGCCCTGTACCGCCTCACCGACCAGGGCCGCGCCTTCGTCTCCTACGTCACCGTGTCCGGCGGCAAGGTGACGCTGAAGGCCGACGCCGACCAGCCCTACGTCCTCTACCGGGCCCGCGACGACCTCGACCGCGAACCCGCCTGGGGCCAGGGCACCCCACTGCACGACCCCGCCTTCAACTCCGGTTCCCTGAAGGGCTGGACGGTCACCGGGCCCGCGTCCGTCGAGCGCAGCGACCTCGGCGACCACGAACTCGTCATCGGTCCCGGCGCCGCCGCCACCGTCTCCCAGCGCCTGACCCGGCTCGCCCCCGGCGGCTACGCCGCGTCCGTACAGGTGGAGGTCGGTGCCAAGGCGGGGGAGCGGCGCACGGCCACCCTGGAGGTGCGCACCGTCGACGGAGTGACCGCCGCGAACCGGACCGACACCTCCACCGCCGGCAACCACGTCGCCGCCGACCGCAAGCACGACACCCGCTTCCAGCGGATGACAACGTACTTCACCGTCCCGGCCGGCGGCGGTCCCGTCACCCTCGCCCTGCGTGCCGCGGCCGGATCGGCGCGGGTCCGCTTCGACGACGTACGCATCGTGAAGGCACCCGCACCCGAACTCCCTCAACACACGCTGGTCCACGAGGACTTCGAACACGTCCCGCAAGGCTGGGGCCCCTTCGTGAAGGGCGACGCGGGAGGCTCCACCGACCCGCGCACCCACATCGCCCAGCGCCACGCGCCGTACACCCAGCGCGGCTGGAACGGCAAGGCGATCGACGACGTCGTCGACGGCACCCAGTCCCTCAAGTCGCGCGGCGAGAACACCGGCCTCGTCTACCGCACCGTCCCGCACACGGCCCGATTCAAGCCCGGCAAGCGGTACCGGGTCTCCTTCCGCTACGAGAACGAGAAGGCCGGCCAGTACGCCTGGATCACCGCCACCGACGACCCGGAGGCCAAGGAGCTGTCCCGTAAGGACCTGCCCGTGGCCACGGAACCCACCACGCTGACCTATGAGTTCACGGCGCCGGACAAGGGGGAGGCCTGGGTCGGCCTGCGCAAGACGGGCGACGACGGCACCGCCGAATTCGTCCTGGACACGTTCGAGGTGACCGAAATCGCCTGAGCTGATGCGGGCGGGCCGCCGGAATGATTCCCTGCGGCCCGCCCGCCTCAACGCAGCACGACCCGCGGCTCCCCGGCCCGGTCGAGCTCCAGGACCCACACCTCGTTCGCCCCCTCGCGCAGCACTGGGCCCGGCACGTACAAGGTGTGCTGCGGGCCCGTCGACCAGTAGCGGCCCAGGCAGAATCCGTTCACCCACACGAAGCCCCGCCCCCAGCCCGGCAGTTCGAGCGCCGCGTCCCCGGCCCCTGACACCTCGAAGGACCCTCGGTACAGGCCCCGCCCCTCGCCCCCGGCCGCCGCCGACGCGGACGGCAGAGAGGCCACCCCGGAAGCCGTGAACGCGTCCAGGCGCAGCCCCCGCGCCCGCACCCCGTGCAGGAACTGCCGCTCGTGCAGCAGCCCGCCCGTGATCCCCTTCGGCTCACCCGTGCGCGGCCCGTAGTTGACCCGCCCCAGGGACTCCACCCACAGCTCTACGCGCGCGTGCCCCGCAACGTCCTCCGTGAGCCGAGATTCCTCCTCCGTGAGCACCCCGGCCCGCTCCCCGTCCACGTACACGACGGCCAGGTCCCGCAGCCCGCGCGCCCGCAGCGGATACGGCTGCCGGGGCCCCGGCACGGTCACCGCGTACCGCACCAGGCCACGGTCCACGTCAAGCTCCTCGAACGACGGCGGCACCGCGTACTCGGCCTCAGGGCCGCCCAGCGCCTCAAGGACCCCGTCCAGGGCCGTGAACGCCGTCAGCCCGGCCGTGACCGGGCCCGCGAGCGCTGCCGGCTGCCCCGGCACCTCCGGCAGCGGACCCTCCGCGTACGCGGCGAGGACCTCCCGGAACAGCCAGAACTTCTCCGTGGGGCGGCCGAACTCGTCGATCGGGGCGTCGTAGTCGTACGACGTGACATCCGGCTCCAGCGGGCCCTCGTGCAGCGCGCCACCACCCCGGTTCGCGCCCGCCCAGCCCCCGAAACTCGTCCCGCCGTGCGCCATGTACAGGTTCACGGACGCCCCGCACTCCAGGATCTCCCGCAGGGCCTGCGCCGCCTCCCGCGGATCCCGCACGACGTGCTCCGCACCCCAGTGGTCGAACCAGCCGCACCAGAACTCCATGCACATCAAAGGCCCCCCGGAACGGTGCCTACGTAGCGCCGCGAAGGCCCCACGCGCGCGTGAGCCGAAGTTCACCGTCGCAAGAACCCCCGGAACCGAACCCCCGCTCAGCATGTGACCCTCGGGCCCGTCCGACGTGAACAGCGGCACCGTCACCCCGAGCCCCACAAGAAGGTCGGCAACAGCCCGCAAGTAATGCTGGTCCGAGCCGTAACTGCCGTACTCGTTCTCCACCTGCACCATCAGCACCGGACCACCCCGGTCGACCTGCCGCTCAACGATGTGCGGCAACAACACCCCGAACCAGCGCTCCACCGCCGCCAAGAACTCCGCGTCCCGGGTCCGCGCCCGCGCCCCCAACGGCCCCGTCACCCAGTGCGGAAGCCCCCCGTTCTCCCACTCCGCACAGATGTAGGGCCCCGGCCGCACGATCACCCACAGCCCCTCCCGCCGCGCCGCGTCCAGGAAACGCCCCACCGCCGCCACATCGCACACCTCACCGGGGCGCGGCTCGTGCAGATTCCACGGCACGTACGTCTCCACACAGTTCAGGCCCATCGCCCGCAGCATCCGCAGCCGGTGCGCCCACTGCTCCTCGTGCACCCGGAAGTAGTGCAGGGCCCCCGACAACAGCCGCACCGGCCGCCCGTCCACCTCGAAGTCGTCCCCGCCCACCCGGAAATCCGTCATCACGTGCTCCTCATCGCCCGATGGGCGCGGCACCCACCGGCCGCCACCCTCACCTCTGGCGGCCGACGGGGTCCATGGACAAAGATCGGCCGGTGTTGGACGGGGACGCCCGCACGCACCACCACGGGAGGGGACAAATGGCCACGTATCACACCTGGATGCGGTACTTCACACCCAGCCCGGCCCACCACCGCCTCGGCCTCGTCTGCCTCGGCGTCGGACTCCAGCACGGGCCACTGCCCACCGTCGGACCCCGCACCCTCGACCACCACGTCGCCGTCGTCATCACCGCGGGCAACGGCTGGTACCAGGACGCCGAAGGCCGCCGAACCACCCTCACGGCCCCCGCCCT
The DNA here is from genome assembly GCF_040295505.1 of Streptomyces sp. NPDC002790. Taxonomy (NCBI): domain Bacteria; kingdom Bacillati; phylum Actinomycetota; class Actinomycetes; order Kitasatosporales; family Streptomycetaceae; genus Streptomyces; species Streptomyces sp. NPDC002790. Next base: position 6,527 of record NZ_JBEOVM010000032.1, read on the forward strand.
GATCTGGCTCACCCCCGGCCGCCCCCACCACTACGGCGCCGACCCCGACACCGGCTGGGACGAGTGCTTCGTCGACTTCACCGGGCCCGCCACCACCACGTACACCGAACTCGGCTACATCGAACCCGACCGCCCCGTCGTCCCCCTCGCCGACGCCGCCCAGCCCCGCGCCGCCGTCGCCCGCATCGCCCGCGCCGCCCGCCGCGGCAACCCGCTCCTCGAAGTGGAGACCGGCGCCGCCGTCCACGAACTCCTCGTCGCCCTGCGCCGCGCCCGCGCCGACCTCGCCCCCGACGGAGACCCCGTCCTCCAGGCACTCGCCCGCGACGCCTTCCAGCCGCTGTCCGTCGCCGCACACGCCGCCCGGCACGGCATGACCCCCGCCGAACTGCGCACCGCCGTCCGCCGCGGCGCGGGCATGAGCCCCAAGGACTACCTCCTCGGCATCCGCCTCGGCCGCGCCAAAGAACTCCTCGCCGCGACAGAACTCCCCGTCGCCGCCGTCGCCCGCCGCGTCGGCTACGACGACCCCGCCTACTTCTCCCGCCTGTTCACCCGCCGCGTCGGCACCGCACCCGTCCGCTTCCGCGAACAACAGGGCCGCGCCGTGCCCGGCGGCTGGTCCGACAAGATCCCCGACCCCGACGACCCACCCATGCTCCACGTAGGGTGATCCGTCATGACCACCAGCAAGCCGAACGACAAGCCGGCAGCCGACCCGGCCGTCCGCGCCGAGCTCGCCCGCCTGCGCGACAGCATCGACAACATCGACGCCGCCGTCGTCCACATGCTCGCCGAGCGCTTCAAATGCACCCAACAGGTCGGCCACCTCAAGGCCGAACACGACCTCCCCCCGGCGGACCCGGCCCGCGAATCCCGCCAGATCGAACGCCTCCGCCAACTCGCGGAGAACGCCAAACTCGACCCGGCCTTCGCCGAAAAATTCCTCAACTTCATCATCAGCGAGGTAATCCGCCACCACGAACAAATCGCAGCCCAATCAAGCCCCGCCGGCGACCTATAAAGCCCCTCCGGCGATTGAGGAGCGGGGTCCGGGGCAGAGCCCCGCGAGCTCAACCCCGGTCGGGCGAAACAATCACCCTGGCCCCCGCCGGAGGCGTACGGCAGCATTACCGCATGCCCGTACTGACACGCAGCGAAGCACAAACCCGAGCCCAGCTCATCGACGTCGAGCGCTACACCGTCGCCCTCGACCTCACCGTCGGAGACACCACCTTCGACTCCCGCACCGTGATCCGGTTCACCGCACACACCGCGGGCGACACCTTCGCCGAGCTCAAGCCCGCCGAACTGCGCACCGTCACCCTCGACGGGCAGCCCCTCGACCCCACGACCCTCGCCGACAACCGGCTCCCCCTCACCGGCCTCACCCCAGGCACCCACGAGCTGCGCATCGACGCCTCCATGCGCTACTCGCACACCGGCGAGGGCATGCACCGCTTCACCGACCCCACCGACGGCGAGACATACACGTACACGCAGCTGTTCATGGAAGACGTCCAGCGCGTCTTCGCCGCCTTCGACCAGCCCGACCTCAAGGCGACCTTCGACCTCACCGTCACCGCCCCCGAAGGCTGGACCGTCCTCTCCAACGGCGTCACCGAACACCTGGGGGAGGGCCGCTGGCAGGCCGCCACGACCCCGCTGCTCTCCACGTACCTGATCGCCGTCGCCGCAGGCCCCTGGCACTCCGTGCGCACCGAACACCGCGGCCTCCCCTTCGGCCTGCACTGCCGCCGCTCCCTCGCTCCCCACCTCGACGCCGACGCCGAAGAAATCCTCGACGCCACGCGCGCGTGCTTCGACCGCTACCACGAGAAGTTCGAGGAGCCCTACCCCTTCGACTCCTACGACCAGGCCTTCGTCCCCGAGTTCAACGCCGGAGCCATGGAGAACCCCGGCCTCGTCACCTTCCGCGACGAGTTCGTCTACCGCTCCGCCGTCACCGACACCGAACGACAGACCCGCGCCATGGTCATCGCCCACGAAATGGCCCACATGTGGTTCGGCGACCTCGTCACCCTCAAGTGGTGGGACGACATCTGGCTCAACGAGTCGTTCGCCGAGTACATGGGCTACCAGACCCTCACCGAAGCCACCCGCTTCACGGACACCTGGATCGACTTCGGTGTCGCCCGCAAAACCTGGGGATACGACGCCGACCAGCGCCCCTCCACCCACCCCGTCGCCCCCGAATCCGTGCCCGACACGGCCTCCGCCCTCCTCAACTTCGACGGGATCTCCTACGCCAAGGGCGCCTCCGCACTGCGCCAACTGGTCACCTGGCTCGGCGAGAAGGACTTCCTCGCCGGCATCAACACCCACTTCAAGCGCCACAAATTCGGCAACGCCACCCTCGCCGACTTCATCGAATCCCTCGCCTCCGGCACCGAACGCGACGTACACGCCTGGGCCGACACCTGGCTGCGCACCACCGGCGTCGACACCCTCACCACATCCGTCTCCGAGGGCGACGACACGTGGACACTCACCGTCGACCGCGAGGGCAACCGCCCCCACCGCATCGCGATCGGCCTCTACGACCACGCCCCCGCCGGCGCACACGGCTTCGTCCTACGGGAACGCATCGATGTAGAAGTCCCTTCCAGCGAACGCGAGTTGACCTTCCGCGGTAGCCGACGCCCCGCCCTGATCGTCCCCAACGACCAGGACCTCACCTACGCCAAGATCCGCCTCGACACCGCATCCGCGGAAGCCGCCCAGCGCGGCCTGTCCGGCATCCCCGACGCCCTCACCCGCACCGTCGTGTGGAACACACTGCGCGACATGGTCCGCGACGGCGAACTCCAGCCCGCCACCTACCTGGAGACCGTCGCCACCCACCTCCCCGAGGAGAGCGACCTCGCCCTCGTCCAGGGCGTCCTCACCTTCGCCCACACCCAGGTCGCAGACCGGTACACCCACCCCGCCGAGCGGCCCGAAGCCCTCGACGTCATCAACACCCTGTGCGAAGACCTCGTCCGCCGCACCGAGGACGGCAGCCGCCCAGGGCTCCGCCTCACCGCCGTACGCCACCTCATCGACGCCGCACAACACGCCGACGTCATCCGCGACTGGTACGACTCCGGAGCCGTCCCCGGCGGACCCGAACTCGACCCCGAACTGCGCTGGCGCATCCTCGGCCGGCTCAGCGTCCTCGGCGCCGTCGACGAAGCCGTCATCGAGGCCGAACTCGCCCACGACCCCAGCGCCACCGGCCAAGAAGGCGCCGCCCGCTGCCACGCCGCCCTGCCCGACCCCCAGACCAAGGCCGAGGCCTGGGCCGCCATGTTCCCCACGGACCCCGCCCACGACCTCTCCAACTACCTCTTCACCGCCACGGCCCAGGGCTTCTGGCAACCCGAACAGACCGACCTCCTGCGCCACTACGTCCCCCGCTACTTCACCGACGCCACCACGCTCGCCGCACGCCGCGGCCCCGCGATCGCCGAGGCAGCGGGCCGCCACGCGTTCCCCGTCTACGCCATCGACCCGGACACGCTCAGCGTCGGCACCCAGCACACACCGGACGCCATCCCGGCCCTGCACCGCAAACTCACCGACCAACTCGACGACCTCCGCCGGGCGTTGCGCGTCCGCAATTCAAGCCCCGCCGGCGATTGAGGCGCGGGGTCCGGGGCAGAGCCCCGATCTTTTCAGCCCCTGCGGCGATTGAGCAGCGGGGTCCGGGGCGGAGCCCGCGACGTAGGTACGCCCGACCACCCACTTAGCACACCCACCCCACTACACAACCCCACCCCTACCACTTTCGGGTCACCTTCACCGGTCCGGCGGACGCATCAGCACGCAAACGGCAAGCTGATGCATCACATACGCCAACCACGCAAAGGACCCGAATGCGCAACACGCCGCCCCTCGCCGGAGGTACCCAAGGCCCCGACGCCCTGCGGCCGTTGCTCGCCACTGTCCTCGACGCCCTGCACAAGGGGGCCGCCCACCGCGGCGGCCCCCTCCCGGCCGGCGGCCCCGAAGCCGTCACGGCACAACTCCACCACGACGTGGGCGAGTTGCTGCCCACCCACGGCACAGGCCCCGAGGAAGCGCTGCGCACCCTCGTCACCGCCCTCACCGAAGGCGCCGCCGACCCCGCCGACCCCCTGTGCGCCGCACACCTGCACTGCCCACCGCTCGCCGTCGCCACCGCCGCCGACCTCGCCGCGAGCGCGCTCAACCCCTCCATGGACTCCTGGGACCAGGCCCCCGCAGCCTCCGCCCTCGAAGCCCTCGTCACCACCACCCTCGCCCACGAGGTCTACGGCCCCCAGGACGAAGGCCCCACCCCCGACGCCCTCGTCACCACCGGCGGCACCGAAGCCAACCAGCTCGCCGTCCTCCTCGCCCGCGAAGCCGCCGCCCCCGGCGAACCGGTCCACCTCTTCGTAGGCGCCAACGCCCACCACAGCCTCGCCCGCGCCGCCTGGCTCCTCGGCCTGCCCGACCCCGTCACCGTGCCCGCCCCCGCCGGCACCCTCGACCCGGCCGCCCTCGACGAAGCACTCACCGCACTCCCGGGCCCCAAACTCGTCGCCGCCACCGCAGGCACCACCGACGCCGGACTCATCGACCCGCTCCCCGAAATCGCCGACATCTGCGAGCGGCACGGCGCCCGCCTCCACATCGACGCCGCCTACGGCGCAGGCGCCCTCTTCAGCCCCCGCGAAGCCCCCAAGCTGAACGGCCTCGCCCGCGCCCACACCGTCGCCCTCGACCTGCACAAACTCGGCTGGCAACCCGTCGCCGCCGGCATCCTCGCCGTACGCGACACCACCGAAACCGGCGCCCTCGGCCACCAGGCCGACTACCTCAACGCCGACGACGACACCGAAGCAGGCCTCCCCGACCTCCTCGGCCGCTCCCTGCGCACCACCCGCCGCCCCGACATCCTCAAAACGGCCGTCACCTTCAAGGCCCTCGGCCGCGCCGGACTCGCCGCCCTCGTCGACGACGTCACCGCGCTCGCCCACCACCTTGCACAACTCATCGACGCTCACCCCCACTTCGAGCTGTACGACACCCCCACCCTCACCACCGTCCTCTTCCGCCCCACCGGCGCCACCGACGAGCGCCTCGCCACCATCCGCCGCACCCTCCTCACCGAAGGCCGCGCCGTCCTCGGCCGCGCCCGCATGGACGGAAAGCTCCACCTCAAAGCCACCCTGCTCAACCCGCACGCCACCCCCGAAGACCTCACCGCCCTCCTGGACCTGGTGGAAGGACACACGCCCCGATGACAGCCGCGCCCACCCCCAACCGCGCCACACCCCCCACCGAAGCACCCCGCGACCTCGTCGGCATCGGCATCGGCCCCTTCAACCTCTCCCTCGCCGCCCTCGCCCACCCCCTCACCGAACTCGACACCGCTTTCTACGAACAGCGCCCCGCCTTCCACTGGCACCCCGGTCTGCTCATCGAAGGCGCCACGCTCCAAGTCCCGTTCCTCGCCGACCTGGTGACCCTCGCCGACCCCACCAGCCACTGGAGCTTCCTCAACTACCTCAAAACCCGCGAACGCCTCTTCCCCTTCTACTTCGCCGAGCGCTTCCACATCCAGCGCGCCGAATACGACGCCTACTGCCGCTGGGTCAGCGAAAACCTCCCCGGACTCCACTTCTCCCACCAGGTCGACGCCGTCCGCTGGAACACCGAACGCGCCCTCTTCGAAGTCGACTTCACCCAACTCGACGCCGAAGGCGAAGCAGAAGCCCTCGGCCGCACATACACGAAAAACGTCGCCATCGGCGTCGGCACCGCCCCCTACATCCCCGAACCCCTCAAACCGCTCGCCGACGCCCCCACCGTCCCCGTCCTCCACTCAGCCGACTACCTCACCCACCGCGAACGCCTGCTCGCCGCCGAACACATCACCGTCATCGGCAGCGGCCAATCCGGCGCCGAAATCTTCCTCGACCTCCTCAGGTCCCGCCCCGCAGGCCGCGAAAAAATCACCTGGCTCGCCCGCAGCGAAGCCTTCGCACCCATGGAATACAGCAAACTCGGCCTCGAACACTTCACCCCCGACTACAGCCACTACTTCCACCACCTCCCCGAAGCCGAACGCGACCGCCTCGTCCCCGCACAGTGGCAACTCCACAAAGGCATCGACGCCGACACCATCGCCGCCATCCACGAAGAGCTCTACCAACGCACCCTCGACGGCGGCTGGCCCGACGCCACCCTCACCCCCGGCGTCAGCATCCGCACCGCCGGACGCGTCGCCACCACCAAGATCGAACTCCACCTCGAACACCGCCAACAAGGCACCCGCTCCCGCCTCACCACCGACGCCGTCGTCCTCGCCACCGGCTACAAAGAACGCCCCCTCAGCGGCATGCTCACCGGCCTCGACCCCTACCTGCGCCGCGACCACTCCGAACGCCCCCGCATCGACGACCACTTCCGCCTCGTCCTCGACGACCGCGTCCAAGGCTCCGTCTACGTTCAGAACGCCGAACGCCACACCCACGGCGTCGGCGCCCCCGACCTCGGACTCGCCGCCTGGCGCAGCGCCACCATCCTCAACTCCCTCACCGGCAAAGACCCCTACCCCCAGCCCCGCCGCACCGCCTTCACCACCTTCGGCCTCACCGGACACGACCACCGCGCCCCCCTGCCAGGACAACAGACAGGAGAGCGCGGCACCATGGTCAAACTCCAGGACTGACCGGTCGACCCACTACGGGAAAACCGGCGCCCCGTCCCGCGTCAACTTCCAGTCCACCGAAGCGAAATCGGCCGGATCCAGCACACCCTTCGCCGTCACCCACTCCGCGATCCGCGTCCGGATCTCCGTCGACTCCGACCACAACTCCTTCGCCGACGCCACATGCGGGAACGCGCCACCACCGTTCGCCCGATAATTGTTCACCGCGAACACGAACTCCGCCGCGTCATCCAAATCCTTGCCGTCGAACTTCACGTTCTTGATCCGCGCACCCGCCGCCTGCGCGATATCGATGTCGTACGTCAACCCCGACACATAGTCGTAGTTGTAGTCCGGCCGATTCCCCGCATTCGTCAGCTTGTCGACGTCGACATCCGCACCCGCCGCCGTCTGCACGAAATACTCCGCCGAATACTCCAGATACGCCCGCACCTGCGCACCTGTCAACAACTTCGCCACCAACGTGTTGTCGTACACATACAGACTCGACAGATCCCGGATGGTGACATCCCCCGCCGGGATCTCCGACGTACGCGAGAACGGCGAAGCCTGCGAAAGGACCGGCAGCGACGCGTACTCCGTCGACGCCAGCGCCTTCGTCACCACATCCGCCTGCACCTTGTTGATCAGATCGATGATCGGCGCATCCTTGTAGCGGGCATCCGTCGTCGTCAGCGCCACCTTCGCCGTGCCCACGACCTGATTGACGTACTCCACCACCACCTCGTGCTGCTCCCGCAGCAACTTCGAGATCTCCGGGTCATCCGCCACAGCATTCGTGTTCCGCAACGACGCCTTCACCGACTCGACCGTCCAACGCCCCTTCTCCCAGACCAGATCGAAGTCGAACAACGCCAACCGCTCGGCGAAACACAGCGGTTCGGACAGAACGACCGTCTTCCCCGTTTCCTCATTCGTCACCAACTGCTGCTCGATCTCGACATGCGCGTGCCCCACCAGAATCGCGTCGACCCCCGGCACCTGCTTCGCGACATTCGCCGCCGCATTCTCCACATACGGCACCTGATCCCCGTACGACGACTGCCCCGAAGCCCCCGAATGCGCCGACACGATCACCACATCCGCACCCATCGACCGCAGCCTCGGCACCCACTTCGCCGCCTGCTCCTCAAGCCCCGGGAACTTCAACACACCCTGCACATACGCCTTGTCCCAAATCGCGATCCCCGGATTGGTCAATCCGAGGACCGCCACCTTCACATCCTTGCCGTGCGGAGTACGCAACCGCGTCATGAAGTACGGCGCAAAAGCCGGCCGCTCCGTCTTCGCATCCACCGCATTCGCACCCAACAACGGAAACTCGCACTGCGACTCGAACTTCCTGAGCGTGTCAATGCCGTAGTTGAACTCGTGGTTACCCAGCGCCACCGCGTCATACCCGATCGCGTTCATCGCCCGCGCCATCGGATGCACCGGACCACCATCCGCCGTGATCGGATCCACCTTCGCGTAGTAATACGTCAGCGGAGTGCCCTGAATCGTGTCCCCGGCGTCGATGAGAAGAGTGTTCCTCCGCCCCCTCTCCTCCCGCACCTGATCCACCAGCGTCGAGATCCGCGCCAGCCCCTGCGCATTGCCGTCCGCATCCGCGTAATCGGCATTCTTGAAGTAGTCCCAGTTGAAGACATGACCGTGCAGATCCGTCGTCCCCATCACGGTGAACGCGTACCGCTTCCGCTTCTTCTGCCGTGCCGCGACCGCCGGCGACGCCACGGCACCAGTCAGCGCCACCCCGGCACCGGTCGCGGCCGATCTCTCCAGAAAGGACCTGCGGTTCAACGCCATCGAAGCTCTCCTCAGTCACGGAACGTGCGTACCCGAACGAACAGTTGCAACGCGCGTAGATTCTGGCGCAGAACCCCCAACGCGCAACAGTCCCAACAGGTTTCGTTTCGATGACCAACCGCCGACCCCGGCCAATGCCAAGGTGGACCCATGACCAACGACCACCAGAACGCCACCCCCGAAGCCCCACGCATCGCGGTCCGCGGCGAAGCCCACATCGAAGCCGAACCCGAAATCGCCCGCATCGGCATCACCGTCACCGCCCGCGGCACCGACCGCCGCACCGCCCTCGAAGACCTCACCCGCCGCAACACCCACGTACTCGACCTCATCAAAAGCTACGGAGACGCCCTCGACAAAACCGCCACCGGCACCCTCTCCATCACCCCCGAACTCACCAAACGCGGCCGCGGCGAACGCATCCGCACCTACCACGGCCGCGTCCACATCACCGCCGACCTCACCGACTTCACCGCACTCGGCGAACTCACCACCCGCCTCGCAGACCTCGACCTCACCAGCGTCGACGGCCCCTACTGGTCCCTGCGCCCCACCTCGCCCGTACACGCCCAAGCACGCCAACAAGCCGTCCGCGAAGCCGTCCAACGCGCCCGCGAATACGCCGAAGCCCTCGGCACCACCCTCGCCGCACTCATCGAAATCGCCGACATCGGCGCCGGCGAAACCTTCCAACCCGGCGCACCCCGCGCCATGATGCGCTCCGCCGCCTACGGAGGAGAAGCCGCAGAACCCGCCCCCGCACTCGACCTCGAACCCCAACGACAACGCGTACGAGCCGAAGTCAACGCCCGCTTTACGATGCACCCACCGACACTCTGAACGAGACCGAACCCGCGCCACATTCGCTCATCCGAGCACCTGGCCGCCCACATTCAACCCTTGTCAATAGCCCTTCACGCAAAGGTTGTTGAGTAGTCATGACCGACCAATTCCCTACCCGCCGGTAAGGTCTAGGCTCGAAACATGCGCCGAGCAAAGATCGTCTGCACCCTGGGCCCCGCCACCGACTCGTACGAGCAGATCAAAGCACTCGTCGAAGCCGGAATGGACGTAGCCCGCTTCAACCTCAGCCACGGCACCTACGCCGAACACGAGGAGCGCTACCAGCGCGTGCGAAAGGCCTCCGACGAAACCGGCCGCAGCGTCGGAATCCTCGCCGACCTTCAAGGCCCGAAGATCCGACTCGGCCGATTCAGCGAAGGACCCGTACTACTCGAACGCGGCGACGAGTTCACCATCACCGTCGAAAGCGGCATCCAAGGCGACCGCCACACCTGCGGCACCACCTACGACGGCCTCGCCCAAGACGTCACCACCGGCGAACGCATCCTCGTCGACGACGGCAAAGTCACCCTCGAAGTCACCGGAGTCGACGGACCCCGCGTCCGCACCCGCGTCATCGAAGGCGGCATGGTCTCCGACCACAAGGGCCTCAACCTCCCAGGCGTCGCCGTCTCCGTCCCCGCCCTCTCCGACAAGGACGAAGCCGACCTCCGCTGGGCCCTGCGCACCGGCGCCGACGTCATCGCACTCTCCTTCGTCCGCAGCGGCCGCGACATCGAAGACGTCCACCGCATCATGAACGAAGAGGGCCGCCACCTCCCCGTCATCGCCAAGGTGGAAAAGCCCCAAGCCGTCGACAACATCGACGACATCGTCGCCGCATTCGACGGCATCATGGTCGCCCGCGGCGACCTCGGCGTCGAAATGCCACTCGAACAAGTCCCGATCGTCCAAAAGCGCGCCATCAAACTGGCGAAGCGCAACGCGAAACCGGTCATCGTCGCGACCCAAATGCTCGACTCGATGATCGACAACTCCCGCCCCACGAGGGCTGAGGCCAGCGACGTCGCGAACGCCGTCATCGACGGCACCGACGCCGTCATGCTCTCCGGCGAAACCAGCGTCGGCAAATACGCCATCGAAACGGTCAAGGTCATGGGCCGCATCGTCGAAGCGGCAGAAGAGGACATCCTAGCCAAGGGCCTCCCGCCCCTGACCGAACGCAACAAGCCCCGCACGCAAGGCGGCGCGGTTGCCCGCGCGGCGGCGGAAATGGGCGACTTCCTCGGAGCGAAATTCCTGGTGGCCTTCACACAGTCCGGCGACACCGTCCGCCGCCTGTCCAGGTACCGCTCCCCGATCCCCCTCCTCGCCTTCACCCCGGACTCGGCGACGCGCTCCCAGCTCAACCTCACGTGGGGCGTGGAGACGTTCCTGGGGCCGCACGTCGACTCGACCGACGCGATGGTCGCGCAGGTCGACGAACAGTTGTTGAAGATCGGCCGCTGCAAGAAGGGCGACGTGGTCGTCATCACGGCCGGCTCCCCTCCAGGCGTCGCCGGCTCCACGAACCTGGTCCGCATCCACCACATCGGCGAGGACGACAGCCCCAAGTAGGGGTGGGCGGGTCAGTACTTGGGGCCGATGTGGGTGTCGAGCAAGGCGACGTCTGTTTTGCGGGCGACTGAGATGTTGAATGGGTTGCCGTGGCGTGTGCAGTGGGTCCATGTGACGTTGAGCTTGTCCAGGGTGTCCGTGTACAGCTGCCGGATGCAGTCGGACTTGTTGGCGAAGAAGTACCGCGGGTACTCGTAGCGCTTCCGCTCACCGCCGACGAGCCGGGTCGTCCAATTCGTGATGCGGCATCCGTCGGAGTGGATGAGCCCCCGGACGAACTCCCACGGGTGGGCGTCGACGATCTCCTGTTGCCAGGCGGCGAGCATGATCTTGCGATCGTGCTTCTTGCCGGGACCGTGCTGGGGGAAGAGGCAGGGGAGGTGCTTCGAGTAGACCTTCACGTTATGGCATCCGGTTCGTCGGACCCGGCACACGCTGTTGTCCGGAAACACTGACCGCATCGCGGCTTCCGTCTCGTTGGCGATGCCGGGCCAAGCGTCGGCGCACGTCACCATCAGGTTCGGGACGCGGTGCCCCGAGTAATGACTGATGTGGCCATCGCCCAGGTACTGGCCGAGCAGGTACGAGTACGCGGCCTTATCCAGCGGGCGGCCATCGCAGCGGGGGCAGGTCGGATCGTGCGAGCCGGGGCACTCGCCCCGTTTCGCTCGGTCCATGTGGAGCCAGTACGAGACTGTGCCCAGGGGGACGTCGAGGCTGCGTGCGACGTCCGCGTTCTTGGCTCCGCCGTGGAGGAGTGTGATGGCGCGCTGCCGGGTTTCCAGCGGATGCATGTTCATGCGTTGATCGTGCATTGCTATGCGGCGATGCGACGCAAAAAAGCGGATGTTCACGAGAACGTGAACATCCGCTTCGAGGAAGTGCCCGGTGTGGGATTCGAACCCACATGTTCTTTCGAACAGATGTGTTTGAGACATCAGCGTATGCCATTCCGCCAACCGGGCAAGGTGGGGTGAGCTGCGGGAAAGCATACCCGGTCTCCGTGGGGCGCCGCAGCTAGGTAGGCTCTAGCTGCAGCCCCCAGCCTGCCCGAACAAGGAGCGCCCCCGTGACCGCCCCCGAGACGCCCGAGCCCGTAGACGCCGTCGACGACGACAAGTCGCACGTCCCGCCGCTGACGACCCGCGTCGTCATCGCCGAGGACGAGGCCCTCATCCGCCTCGACCTCAAAGAGATGCTCGAGGAAGAGGGCTACTCCGTCGTGGGCGAGGCCGGCGACGGTGAGCAGGCCGTTGAGCTGGCCCGTGAGCACAAGCCCGACCTCGTGATCCTCGACGTGAAGATGCCGAAGATGGATGGCATCAGCGCGGCGGAGAAGATCGCCGGTGAGTCGATCGCCCCGGTTCTGATGCTGACCGCGTTCTCGCAGCGCGACCTGGTGGAGCGTGCGCGTGACGCCGGTGCGATGGCGTACCTGGTGAAGCCGTTCAGTAAGAGCGACGTCGTGCCGGCGATCGAGATGGCCGTGTCCCGCTTCACGGAGCTGAAGACGCTGGAGAACGAGGTCGCGGACCTTACGCAGCGGCTTGAGACGCGGAAGCTGGTGGACCGGGCGAAGTCGGTTCTGCAGACGGAGTACGGCCTGACGGAGCCGGCGGCGTTCCGGTGGATTCAGAAGACGTCGATGGATCGCCGGCTGTCGATGCAGCAGGTGGCTGAGGCGGTCATTCAGGACGCCGAGGAGAAGAAGGCGTCGAAGGGCTGAAGCCAGGCTCAGCCAAGCAATGTGGCCCGTGTCCCTTTCGAGGGGCACGGGCCACATTCACGTAAGGCCATCAGTCCTCGCCGAGGTACGCCTTGCGTACGGATTCGTCGTGGAGGAGGTCCTCGCCGCTGCCGGACAGGACGATCGAGCCGACCTCCATCACATGTCCCTGGTCCGCCAGCGAGAGTGCCGCCTGCGCGTTCTGTTCGACCAGCAGGATCGTCGTGCCTTGGGCCTTGAGTTCGTTGATGGTCGACATGATCTTCTGCATCATGATCGGGGAGAGGCCCATGGAGGGCTCGTCCAGCATCAAGAGCTTCGGCTGGGACATCAACGCCCGCCCCATGGCCAGCATTTGCTGCTCGCCGCCGGACAGCGTTCCCGCCGCCTGCTTTCTGCGCTCCCCCAGGATCGGGAACAGCTCGTACGCCCGCTGCATGTCCTTTTCGACGGCTGCCTGGTCGCGGCGGAGGAATGCGCCGAGTTGGAGGTTTTCCGCGATGGTGAGGCGCGGGAAGATGCGGCGGCCTTCGGGGGAGTGGGCCAGCCCCATGGCGACGATCTTGTGAGCGGGGACGGTGGCGAGTGGTTGTCCCGCGAAGGTGATCTTGCCGGCGGACGGTTTCAGCAGCCCCGACAGCGTGCGCAGTGTGGTCGTCTTGCCGGCGCCGTTGGTGCCGATGAGGGTGACGACCTGGCCTTCCTCCACGCTGAAGGAGATGCCTTTGACGGCTTCGATCTTGCCGTAGGCGACCTTGAGGTCTTCGACCTCGAGCAGTGCGGTCACTGGTCGTTTCCTTCCCCGCCGGCCTGGGCCTCCGCGGCCTGGACTTCTTCGATGGCGGTGTCTTCGGGTGCGCCTTCGAAGGGGGTGCCGAGGTAGGCGGCGATGACGCGTTCGTCGCCTTGGACGACGTCGCTGGTGCCCTCCACCAGCTTTTCTCCTTGGACCAGGACGGCGACGCGGTCGCAGAGGTTGAAGATGAAGCGCATGTCGTGCTCGATGACGAGGACGGCGACGCCCTTGTCGCGGATGGCGACGACCAACTCTTCGGTGGCGCGGGTTTCTTGGGGGTTCATTCCCGCTGTCGGCTCGTCGAGCAGGAGCAGGCCCGGTTCACTTGCCAGCGCCCTCGCGATTTCCAGCTTGCGTTGTTCTCCGTACGGGAGATTCCGCGCGAGGTGGTCGCGTTTGTGGGCGAGGCCGATGAATTCGAGGAGTTCCATGGCGCGTTCTTCGCTGCCGCGTTCGGCCTTGCGGAAGCCGGGGCCGCGCAGGAGGGCCGACCACAGGCCTTCCTTGGTCCTGGTGTGGCGGCCCACCAACACGTTTTCCAGCACTGTCATGTTGGCGAAGAGGCGGATGTTCTGGAAGGTGCGGGCGACGCCTGCTTGGGTGACGAGGTGGGATTGGGGTGGGAGGACGGTGCCCCGGTAGGAGACGCTGCCTTCGGTGGGGGTGTAGAGGCCGGTGAGGCAGTTGAAGAAGGTTGTTTTGCCGGCGCCGTTGGGGCCGATGAGGCCGACGATTTCGCCTTGGTCGACGTGGAGGTCGACGTTTCGTACGGCGGTGAGGCCGCCGAAGCGCATGGTGACGCCGTTTGCCTGGAGCACTGTGTTTGTTGTCGCCGTGGTCATCGGGGTCACGCTCCTGCCTTGGTCGTTGCCGTGGTGGCGGTGCCGGGCAGGCTCGTTTGGTCGGGGACGTCGAGTTGGCCGGTGTCGTGGAATTCGAGTTTTTTGCGCCGGTCGGCGATGAGGCCTTCGGGGCGGAAGCGCATGAGGAGGACGAGGGCGAGGCCGAAGAGGAGGAGTTGGTAGTCGCCGATGAACTGGAGTTTGGCGGGGATGAGGTAGAGCAGTGCTGCGCCGATGAGGGGGCCGCTGACGGTTCCCATGCCGCCGAGGATGACGGCGGCGAGGAGGAATGCGGAGTTGGGTGGTGCGTTTTCGACGAAGACGTATTGGTCGGGGGTGACGGAGTACTGGATGTGGCCTTGGACGGCTCCGGCCATGCCGGCGAGGGAGGCGCCGAGGGCGAAGGCGAGGAGTTTGAGGCGGAAGGCGTTGATGCCCATGGCGCGGGCGGCTGTTTCGTCTTCGCGGATGGCGACCCAGGCGCGGCCGATGCGGCTGGAGCCTGCGCGGCGGAAGACGGTCACGACGATGATCGTGAAGAAGAGCATCAGTAGGTAGTAGTTGGCGAATCGGCCGAGGTCGACGCCGAGGACGGTGTGGGTTTCGCCGAAGTCGAATCCGAAGATTTTGAGGTCGGGGATGTTGGCGATGCCGTTGGGTCCGTTGGTGACGTCGGGGCCGGATTGGCCGTCGAGGTTGTTCATGGTGATGCGGAAGATCTCGCCGAAGCCGAGGGTGACGATGGCGAGGTAGTCGCCGCGTAGTCGCAGGGTGGGGGCGCCGATGAGGATGCCGAAGACGAGGGAGGCGCCTGCGCCGGTGAGGACGGCTGCCCAGAAGGGGAAGTGGACGCCGATGGTGGAGTCGGCGGAGCCGGAGACGAGGGCGGCTGCGTAGGCGCCGACGCCGAGGAAGGCTACGTAGCCGAGGTCGAGGAGTCCTGCGAGGCCGACGACGACGTTGAGGCCGAGGGCGACGGTGGCGAAGACGAGGATGTTGGCGGCGACGTTGGTGTAGGTGTCGTTGGACTGGGTGAAGGGGAAGGCGGCTGCGGCGACGAAGGCGGCGGTGAGGGAGATGCTGCGGTGTTTGTTGGTGAGGGTGGTGATGCGGGAGATGAGGCCGCTCTTGGTGAGGGCGGTGCCGCCGAAGAGGATGAGGACGAGGTAGCCGACGAAGAGTTCGCCGTATTCGGTGTCGATGCCGTACGTGAAGACGTAGAGGGCGATGCCGAAGGAGACGGCGATGATGAGGATTTCGGCCCAGGCGGGCAGCACTGTGGTGGTGGGGCGTGGGGCGGGTGCTTTGAGGCTGTGGCGGAAGCGGGCCCAGGCGCGGGTGGCTTCGTCGTCCTTGGTGTCGGCGGGGAGGCCGAGGGCGAGGACGGTGGTGGCGAGGGCGGCGATGCCGGCGATCCAGGCGCCTGGTTCGAGGTTGGCGGTGCCGCCGAGTTTCGCGGAGATGGCGCCCATGGTGTAGCCGGTGGTGCCGAGGGTGCCGAGGGCGAAGAGGAGTGTGGGGGCGGTGTTGCCGCCGGGGGTGAGCCAGCGCAGGCCGCGGGTGCCGAGTCCGGAGAGGGCGAGTAGCAGGGTGAGTGCGGCGCCGATGAGGGTGAGGACTTGGAGGCCGCCGGGGTAGCCGGTGACGGTGAGGTCGCCGGGGAATTCTTCGGTCCAGGTCCAGGCGAGGAAGGTGCTGGCTGCTGTGAGGAGGGCGGCTGTGGCGGTGCCGTAGCGGGCGGCCTTCTCGGGCAGTGGGATGAGTGCCTGGGGCGTCTTGGTGGTGGTGGTGTCTGTCATGGTGATCACGCCCTGTCCGAAACGCGTTCTCCGAGCAGGCCCTGGGGGCGCAGCAGGAGGACGAGGATGAGGAGGACGAAGGCCCAGACGTCCTTCCAGGCTCCGCCGCCGAGGAGTTCCATGCCGGGGATGTCCTGGATGTAGGCGGTGGCGAGGGCTTCGGCGAGGCCGAGGGCGAGGCCGCCGATCATGGCGCCGTAGATGTTGCCGATGCCGCCGAGTACGGCGGCGGTGAAGGCTTTGAGGCCGGCGATGAAGCCCATTTTGAAGCCGACTTGGCCGTATTTGAGGCCGTAGGCCATGGCGGCGACTGCTGCGAAGGCGCCGCCGATGGCGAAGGCGGTGACGACGATGCGGTCGGTGTTGATGCCCATGAGCTTGGCGGTGTCGGGGTCTTGGGAGGTGGCTTGCATGGCGCGGCCGGTGCGGGTTTTGGCGACGAAGAAGGCGAGGGCGGCCATGCAGATGGGGGCGGCGATGATGAGGAAGATGTCGCCGCGTTGGAGGTTGAAGGCGCCGAGGTCGAAGGGGCCGCCCTTGAACTGGGGGAAGGTGCGGTCGGATTTGGCGTTGGGGTAGAAGGCCCAGATGGCTTGCTGGAGGGTGATGGAGAGGCCGATGGCGGTGATGAGGGGTGCGAGGCGTGGGGCGTTTCTGAGGGGGCGGTAGGCGAAACGTTCCGCGCCGACGGCGATGAGGACGGAGCAGGTGATGCCCATCAGGAGCATGAGGGGCAGGGCGATGGCGAGGTTGGTTCCGGTGGGGAGCCAGAGATACATGGTGAGGGCGCCGAAGCCGCCGATCATGTAGATCTCGCCGTGGGCGAAGTTGATGAGCTGGATGATGCCGTAGACCATGGTGTAGCCGACGGCTATGAGGCCGTACAGGGCTCCGAGGATCAGGCCGTTGACCAGCTGCTGCGGCAGATCGTGCACCGCTGGGCCTCCGAGGTGGGGTCAAGTGCGGGGACGCGGGGGGCTGTTGGTGGGTGCCCCCCGCGTTGTGGGCCGGGTGGGGGAGTGGCCGGGGTCGGGCCGGGCTCCCCCGTGGGTGCTACTGCTCCAGCTCGCCGGTCTTGACGGGGACGATCTGGCCCTTCTTGACCTGGTAGACGGTGAGCGTCTTGTTGGTGGTGTCGCCGTACTTGTCGAAGGAGACCTGGCCGGTCACGCCGTTGAAGCTGACCTTCTGGGTGGCTTCGGTGATCTGCTTGCGGGCTTCGTTGAAGTCGCTGGGCAGCTTGCCGTCGTTCTTGGCGACGACGGACTTGACGGCTTGGATGACGGCCCAGGCGGCGTCGTAGGAGAGGCCGCCGTAGGTCTCGTAGGGCTCCTTGTAGCCGGCGGCCTTGTAGTCGGCGATGAACTTCTTGGCGGTGTCGAGCTTGGCGACGGGGGCGCCGACGGAGGTGGCGAAGTCGCCGTTGGCCGCGGAGCCGGCGAGCTTGACGTAGTCGGCGCTCTGCAGGGCGTCGCCGCCGATGACGGGGATCTTGGCGCCGGCGTCCTTGATCTGCTTGGAGAGCGGGGCGCCGTTGGGGTATTCGCCGCCGAAGTAGACGAAGTCGGCGCCGGAGTTCTTGACCTTGGTGGAGATGGCGCCGAAGTCGCGGTCGTCCTTGTTGATGTGGTCGCTGGCGACGACCTTTCCGCCGAGCTTCTTGAATTCGTCGCGGAAGGTCTGGGCGAGTCCTGCGCCGTAGGTGAGCTTGTTGTCGATGACGTACACCTTTTTCAGCTTGAGCTGGTTGTAGGCGTACTGGGCGGCGAAGGGGCCCTGGAGTGCGTCGGTGGTGGCGGTGCGGAAGTAGCTGTCGAAGGGACGCTGTTTGGTCTTCAGGTAGTTGGTGCCCTGGGTCAGCGTCGGGTTGGTGTTCGCCGGTGAGATGACGGCGAGGTGGGCGGAGTCGAAGGTCTTCTGCATCGACTGGGCGACGTTGGAGTTGAGGGGTCCTACGACGCCGAGGACGTCCTTCATGCCGACGAGTTTGGTGGCGTTCTGTCCGCCGGTGGAGGCGTTGGAGACGTCGTCGAGCGGTTCGGTCTTGAAGGTGACGCCGGGTACTTCCTTGTTCTTGTTGGCGATCTTCGCGGCCAGGTGGACGGAGTTCTTGATGCCGAGTCCGATGGCCGAGAGGTCGCCGCTGAGGGGGGCGTCCATCCCGATGACCACGGTGGTCTTGCTGCCGCCGCCGCTGGACTTTTTGTCGTCGTCGCGCGATCCGCAGGCGGTGAGTGTGAGTGCTCCGGTGGTGAGCACGGCGGTGAGTATGAGCAAAGAACGGTGTCGCACGATCATTCCTCTCCCTGGCGCGGCCCCCTGGTCCAGGGGCCGTGTGTCTCGCCGGGCCGTACGGAGTGGTACAGGGGCCGTGCAAGTGGAGCGCCCGGCGGCGCGGTGACTGGCCGTGACTATAAGCGCAGGTGGCGGGGTGGAGCGTGGGTGCGGGAGAGGCTGTGACGTTCTTGTTATGCCGGGCGTGCCGCTCGGGCGGGGCGGACCATGATCACCTCAAGTCCCGTAGTGGAACGGGGTGTTCTCAAGATCGATACGGTCGGGTACGCCCCGTGAGTGTCGACAGGGCTACGCGGTGCGACGTTCTCATTGCTTCGTTGCGGCAGAGGTAACCGAGTGTTACCGGCGTGTGAGTTCGGTGCGGGGTGGTGAGTTGAGGAAGCCTTGTCAATGCCGGTGTGGGGACGGGGAGTTGGTGAGGCCCTCTGGTCGGGCGGGGCGTGGCGCGGTGGAATGCCTGATGTCACCTCCCGTCCCGTGAGTGAGCTCCCTGAACGCGCCCTTGGAGGCACGATGGTGAGATCCGCCGGTAAGAGACGTTTGGGCCTGTCCCTGGTGTGTGCGTTGGTGGCGGCGGTGGCCGCCCCGTCCGCGTATGCCGTGCAACCTGCGGCCGAGCAGGCGCAGTTGAAGATCGAGGATCGTGAGACGCAGCCCGTTTTCTCGCGCGCGGACGCCGTGTCGCAGAAGGTCGATGTCCGCACGGGGGTCGACAGTGACGGTGATGGGGAGCGGGACACCGTGCGTATGCGGATTCTGCGGCCCAAGGAGACGGAGTCGGCGGGTCTGAAGGTTGCCACGATCGTCGAGGCGAGCCCGTACTGGGCGGGTGGCAACGATGTCCCGAATCATGTCGTGGACCTGGACGGGGACGGGCTTCCGGAGTCGGGTGGGAAGTTCCAACAGGAGCCCGGTAAAGCCGGGTTGGCGGGTCCGGGTGTGGCGTATGGCGGGTACTACGACAATTACTTCCTGCCGCGCGGTTATGCCGTGGCCGAGGTCGACAGCCTCGGTACCGGCGGCTCCACCGGCTGTCCGACCTCGGGTGGCCGCAATGAGACGCTGGGCGCGAAGGCCGCGATCGACTGGCTGAACGGCCGCGCGAAGGGCTGGGACACCGACGGCAACCCGGTCCGCGCCGACTGGTCGACCGGCGACTCCGCCATGATGGGCATCTCGTACAACGGCACGCTGCCAACCGCCGTCGCCAGTACGGGAGTCGAGGGCCTCAAGGCGATCGTGCCGATCTCCGGGATCTCCTCCTGGTACGACTACTACCGCGCGAACGGCGGTGTGGTGGCGCCCGGCACGTTCCAGGGCGAGGACACCGACGTGCTCGCCAAGTACGTGTATTCGCGGGCGGACCGGGAGATCTGCAAGCCGGTGCTCGACGCGCTGGAGCGTGATCAGGACCGGGTGAGCGGTGACTGGTCGCCGTACTGGCAGGAGCGCGACTACCTGAAGGACGCCGGCCGGATCAAGGCGGCGACGTTTGTCGTGCACGGCCTCAATGACTGGAACGTGAAGACGAAGAACGCCGGCCGGTTGTGGGAGGCGCTGAAGAAGAACCATGTGCCGCGCAAGCTGTGGCTGCACCAGGCCGGGCACACCAATCCGATGCCGCTGCGCATGGAGGAGTGGCTGAGTCAGGTCCACCACTGGTTCGACCACTATCTGTACGGGATCGGCAACGGCGTCACCGCCGAGCCCCGGGTCGACGTCGAGCAGGCCGACTTCAGTTGGAAGCAGCAGAGCGACTGGCCGGCCGCCGGTACGCGCTCGACGACACTGCGGATGCGGGCCGACGGCACGCTGGGGAGCAAGGCGGGCCCCAGGCGCGTGCAGTCGCTGACCGACGCGGGCCGCACGGTCGCCGCGGAGAAGCTCGTCACGTCGCCGGACGACGCGAACCCGAACCGGCTCGCGTACACGACGGGGGCGCTGGACAGGGACGTCCGGCTCAACGGTGTGCCCGAGGTCGATGTGCGGGCCTCGCTGGCCGGTACGTCGCCGTACGTGACGGCGCTGCTCGTCGACTACGGGCGGGACACCCGGGCCACGTCGGGCACGGTCACCGACACGTCGCAGCAGGTCTGTTACGGCGAGGGCGTGCCGGGTCTCGCCGGGGAGACGGGCTGCGCGTACCGCACGAAGCACCGCACGGAGACCGCCGACTACAAGATCGTGACGCGGGGCTGGCTGGACGCCCGAAACCGGACGTCGTACGAGCGCCAGTCCAAGGTCGTGGAGGGCCGCGAATACCGGCTGAAGTGGGACATGCAGCCCGAGGACTACGTCTTCAAGGCCGGGTACCGGCTCGGCGTCGTCCTGATCTCCACCGACTACGACTACACGCTGCGCTATCCGGCGGGCACGCGGATGACCGTGCGCGCCGGGGACAGTTCGGTGACGCTGCCGGTGGCGTCCACATCCAAGAAGTAGGCGCCGAGCCGTCCTCCACTATGCGGTGGGCGCGTCCGGGGCGTCCTTGAGCATGCAGGTCAGGCGGGCCGAGCAGACCCGCCTGTCCTGCTCGTCGGTGATGACGACCTCGTACGTCGCCGTGGAGCGGCCGCGGTGCAGCGGTGTGGCGACGCCGGTGACGAGGCCGGAGCGGGCGCCGCGGTGGTGCGTGCAGTTCAGGTCGACGCCGACGGCGATCTTGCCGCTGCCGCCGTGCAGCATCGCGCCGACGGAGCCGAGGGTTTCGGCGAGGACGGCGGAGGCGCCGCCGTGCAGCAGCCCGTAGGGCTGGGTGTTGCCCTCGACGGGCATGGTGCCGACGACGCGCTCGGCCGAGGCCTCCTTGACCTCGATGCCCATGCGGGTGCCGAGGTGGCCGGCGGAGAACAGGGCGATGAGGTCGATGCCGAGCGCCGTGTACTCGTCGATGACCTCTTGCGGGAACTGCGTGTGGTTCTGCTCGCCCATGGCGCCCGGCTCCGTTCGTCGTGTCTTGCGGGGGTACGTGGCTCGAGGCGGCCACGTGGCTGAGCAAACGCTCAGTCGGTCCTGGATTGTTCCAGGCGGACCACGACGGACTTGCTGGCGGGTGTGTTGCTGGTGTCCGCGGTGGCGTCCAGCGGCACCAGCACGTTCGTCTCCGGGTAGTAGGCGGCCGCGCAGCCGCGGGCCGTCGGATAGTGCACGACACGGAAGCCGGGCGCGCGCCGCTCCACGCCGTCCGTCCACTCGCTGACGAGGTCTACGTAGGAGCCCTCGGCGAGGTCGAGGTCGCGCGCGTCGTCCGCGTTGACGAGGACGACGCGGCGGCCGTTGCTGATGCCGCGGTAGCGGTCGTCCAGGCCGTAGATCGTGGTGTTGTACTGGTCGTGCGAGCGCAGCGTCTGCAGGAGGAGGCGGCCCTCGGGCACGCGCGGGTACTCGACGGGCGCGGCCGTGAAGTTGGCCTTGCCGGTGGTGGTGGGGAAGCGGCGCTCGTCGCGCGGCGCGTGAGGGAGCGCGAAGCCGCTCGGATCCGCCACGCGCGCGTTGAAGTCCTCGAAGCCGGGGACGACGTGTCCGATGCGGTCGCGGATCGTCGCGTAGTCCTTCTCGAACTCCTCCCAGGACGTGGTCGATTCGGCGCCCAGAACGCGGCGGGCGAGGCGGGCGACGATGGCCGGCTCGGACAGCAGGTGCCGGCTCGCCGGGTCGAGGCGGCCGCGGGAGGCGTGCACCATGCCCATGGAGTCCTCGACGGTCACGAACTGCTCGCCACTGCCCTGGAGGTCGCGCTCGGTGCGGCCGAGGGTGGGCAGGATCAGGGCGCGGGCGCCGGTGACGGTGTGCGAGCGGTTCAGCTTCGTGGAGACGTGCACGGTGAGGCGGGCGCGGCGCATCGCCGACTCGGTGACCTCGGTGTCGGGGGACGCCGCCACGAAGTTGCCGCCCATGGCGAAGAAGACCTTGGCCTGCCCGTCGCGCAGGGCGCGGATGGCGCGCACGACGTCGAAGCCGTGCTCGCGCGGCGGGGCGAAGCCGAACTCCTTCTCCAGGGCGTCGAGGAACGCGGGGGCGGGGCGCTCGAAGATGCCCATGGTGCGGTCGCCCTGCACGTTCGAGTGGCCGCGCACGGGGCACACGCCGGCGCCGGGCCGTCCGATGTTGCCGCGCAGCAGCAGGAAGTTGACCACTTCGCGGATCGTCGGCACGGAGTGCTTGTGCTGGGTGAGGCCCATGGCCCAGCACACGACGGTGCGCTTGGAGGCGAGGACCATCTCCAGGGTGCGCTCGATGTCGGCGCGGGACAGGCCGGTCGCCGCGAGGGTCTCGTCCCAGTCGGCGGCGCGGGCGGCCTCGGTGAACTCCTCGTAGCCGTGCGTGTGCTCGGCGATGAAGGCGTCGTCGATGGCGCCCTCTGTGCCGAGGATCAGCTTGTTGAGGAGGCGGAAGAGGGCCTGGTCGCCGCCGAGCCGGATCTGCAGGAACAGGTCGTTGAGCGCCGCGCCCTTGGTGAGGCCCTTCGGCGTCTGCGGGTTCTTGAACTTCTCCAGGCCCGCCTCCGGCAGCGGGTTGATGGAGATGATCTTCGCGCCGCCCGCCTTCGCCTTCTCCAGGGCGGAGAGCATGCGCGGATGGTTCGTGCCCGGGTTCTGCCCGGCGACGATGATCAGGTCCGACTTGTAGAGGTCCTCCAGGAGGACGCTGCCCTTGCCGACACCGATGGTCTCCGTGAGCGCGGAGCCGGACGACTCGTGGCACATGTTCGAACAGTCGGGCAGATTGTTCGTGCCGAACTCGCGGGCGAACAGCTGGTAGAGGAACGCCGCCTCGTTGCTGGTGCGCCCCGACGTGTAGAAGACGGACTCGTCGGGGGAGTCGAGCGCGGTCAGTTCGTCCGCGATCAGATCGAAGGCACGCTCCCAGCTGACGGGCTCGTAGTGGGTGCCGCTCTCATCCAGAAGCATGGGGTGGGTGAGCCGGCCCTGCTGGCCCAGCCAGTAACCGGAGCGCGTCGCGAGGTCCGCGACCGGGTGCGCGGCGAAGAACTCGGGCGTCACCCGGCGCAGGGTGGCCTCCTCGGCGACCGCCTTCGCCCCGTTCTCACAGAACTCCGCCGCGTGCCGGTGCTCCGGCTCGGGCCAGGCGCAGCCCGGGCAGTCGAAGCCGTCCTTCTGGTTGACGCGCAGCAGCGTCAGCGCCGTCCGCTTCACGCCCATCTGCTCGCGGGCCATCTTGAGCGAGTGCTTCACGGCGGGGAGCCCGGCGGCATGGTGCTGCCGCGCCGCTACCTGCGGCGCGTCCTGTACCGGGTCGGATGCGGGCGGCTTGCTTGCCATGGTTCGGCTCCCCTTTGAGCAGGTCCTGCGGTGCTGCGATGCCGTGCTGGTTGCACTGTTGTGAGCTATGTCTCCGATCTTCGCACGGGGGTGTGACAACGCCCGTGCCGGTCCGGGGTGGGCCGCGCTGTCAGTGGGGCGTGGCAGGATCGTGGGCGTGGCAGAGAAAGCAGCAGCGAAGACGACGCAGAAGACGGTGGCACCGGTGGCGAAGGCAGCAGACAGCAGCTCGGGCGGGCGCCCCCGCCTGATGCTCATGGACGGGCACTCGCTGGCGTACCGGGCGTTCTTCGCGCTGCCCGCGGAGAACTTCACGACGGCGACGGGTCAGCCGACGAACGCGATCTACGGTTTCGCGTCGATGCTGGCGAACACGCTGCGCGACGAGGAGCCGACGCACTTCGCGGTGGCGTTCGACGTGTCCCGCAAGACGTGGCGCTCCGAGGAGTTCACCGAGTACAAGGCGAACCGCTCGAAGACGCCGGACGAGTTCAAGGGACAGGTCGAGCTGATCGGCGAGCTGCTCGACGCGATGCACACGCCGCGCTTCGCGGTGGACGGCTTCGAGGCCGACGACGTCATCGCCACGCTCGCCACGCAGGCCGAGACCGCGGGCTTCGAGGTCCTCATCGTCACCGGCGACCGGGACTCGTTCCAGCTGGTCTCGGAGAACGTGACGGTGCTGTACCCCACCAAGGGCGTCTCCGAGCTCACCCGCTTCACGCCGGAGAAGGTCGAGGAGAAGTACGGGCTGACCCCGGCCCAGTACCCGGACTTCGCGGCGCTGCGCGGCGACCCGTCGGACAACCTGCCGGGCATCCCCGGAGTCGGTGAGAAGACGGCCGCTAAGTGGATCAACCAGTTCGGTTCGTTCGCGGAGTTGGTCGAGCGCGCCGAGGAGGTCAAGGGCAAGGCGGGGCAGAACTTCCGGGACCACATCGAGGCCGTGAAGCTGAACCGGCGCCTGACCGAGATGGTCCGTGACGTCGAGCTGCCGAAGACCGTCACAGACCTGGGCCGCGAGGCGTACGACCGTACGGCGATCGCGATGATCCTGGACACGCTGGAGATCCGTAACCCGTCGCTGCGCGAGCGCCTGTTCGCCGTCGACCCGGGGGCGGAGGAGGCCGAGGAGACCCCGGCGGAGCCGGGCGTCGAGCTGGACGGCACGGTGCTCGCGACGGGCGAGGTCGCTCCGTGGCTGGCCGAGCACGGCAAGGCGGTCCTCGGTATGGCGACCGTCGACACCTGGTCGCTCGGTACGGGCTCGGTCACCGAGGTCGCGCTGGCCGCCGCCGGGGGAGAGGCCGCCTGGTTCGATCCGTCGACGCTCGACGAGGCCGACGAGAAGGCCTTCGCCACGTGGGCCGCCGACGCGAAGAAGCCGAAGGTGCTGCACAACGCGAAGAGCGTGATGCGGGTCTTCGCCGAGCACGGCTGGAGTGTCGACGGCATCACCATGGACACGGCGCTCGCCGCGTACCTGGTCAAGCCGGGCCGCCGCTCCTTCGCGCTCGATGCGCTGTCCCTGGAGTACCTGGGCCGCGAGCTGGCCCCGGCCGGCGCGGCCGACGGTCAACTCGCGTTCGGTACCGACGAGGACGACCAGGCCGAGGCCGACGCGCTCATGGTGCAGGCCCGCGCGATCCTCGACCTGGGCGAGGCGTTCGGTACGCGCCTGAAGGAGGTCGGCGCGGCCGATCTGCTCACCGACATCGAGCTGCCCACGTCCACGCTCCTCGCCCGCCTGGAGCGGCACGGCATCGCCGCCGACCGCGCGCACCTGGAGTCGATGGAGCAGATGTTCGCGGGCGCCGTGCAGCAGGCGGTGAAGGAGGCGCACGACGCGGTGGGCCACGAGTTCAACCTCGGCTCCCCGAAGCAGCTCCAGGCCGTCTTCTTCGAGGAACTCGACCTTCCGAAGACGAAGAAGACCAAGACCGGTTACACGACGGACGCCGACGCGCTCGCCTGGCTGGCCACGCAGACCGACCACGAACTGCCCGTGATCATGCTGCGCCACCGTGAGCAGGCCAAGCTCCGCGTCACCGTCGAGGGCCTGATCAAGACGATCGCGGCGGACGGCCGCATCCACACCACGTTCAACCAGACGGTGGCGGCGACCGGCCGCCTGTCGTCGACGGACCCGAACCTGCAGAACATTCCGGTCCGCACGGACGAGGGTCGCGCCATTCGGCGCGGGTTCGTGGTGGGTGACGGCTACGAGTCGCTGATGACGGCCGACTACAGCCAGATCGAACTGCGCGTCATGGCGCACCTGTCGGAGGACGAGGGCCTCCTGGAGGCGTTCAACTCCGGCGAGGACCTGCACACCACGGTGGCCTCGCAGGTCTTCTCAGTGGAGCGGGACGCGGTCGACGCGGAGATGCGCCGCAAGATCAAGGCGATGTCGTACGGGCTCGCGTACGGGTTGTCCGCGTTCGGTCTGTCGGGTCAGTTGGGCATTGACCCGGGCGAGGCGCGCGGCCTCATGGACACGTACTTCGAGCGGTTCGGCGGGGTGCGGGACTACCTGCGGCGGGCCGTCGACGAGGCGCGTGCCACCGGGTACACCGAGACGATGCTGGGGCGGCGCCGCTACCTGCCCGACCTGAACTCGGACAACCGGCAGCGTCGCGAGATGGCCGAGCGGATGGCGCTCAACGCGCCGATCCAGGGCACGGCGGCCGACATCGTGAAGATCGCGATGCTGAATGTCGACAAGGCGCTTATGGAGGCGGGGCTCCAGTCGCGGATGTTGCTCCAGGTGCACGATGAAGTTGTGCTGGAGATCGCTCCGGGGGAGGCCGCCGCGGCGGAGGAGTTGGTGCGGCGGGAGATGGCCGGGGCGGTTGCGCTCCGCGCGCCGCTGGATGTGTCGGTGGGGCTGGGGGCGGATTGGGAGTCCGCGGCCCACTAGGGCCTGGTCGGCCGGGTGTGGGTCGCGTTGTCGCGGCCTGCGCCGGGCCTACGTCACGGGGCTCCGCCCCGGACCCCGCGGGCTCTCGTCACAAGGGCGGGGGCTTGATGTGGCCGCACTCGTCGACGGGGCTTGATGTGGCCGCACTCGTCGATGGGGCCTGCTGTGCGGGCGTTTGGCGGCGTGGCCTGAGGCGGGTCACCAGTGCGTACAGCACCACGCCCACGCCCACGCCCGCCCCCGCGCCGAAGCACAGGGTTGGGATGATTTCCCATGGTCTCCAGGGGAGTTCCGCCCCGTTCACGTACGACAGCCAGCGCGTCACCCGCAGCGCGCCGGCCGCGCACGCGCAGCCCGCGATCAGGGTCCACGCGAGCCACCGATTCCCTGCGGGGGGTGCCGGTGCCGGCTCGGCGGACCGGACCGACCACCACGCGAACGCGGCCAGCACCGCGAGTGCCACGGCCGAACCGGCGTACTGGACCCACCAGTAGAGCGGGGAGCCGGCGAACGTGTCGGCGAGGGCGGGGAAGAGGCGTGCCCCCCAGCGGTCCGGGTGCGTGAAGGCGTCCCACACCACGTGGGTCGTGGCGCCGAGCGACGCGGAGACGTACCACCACAGCGGCCACCATCCGGTACGGGGCCGTGGCCGGACCACGGCGCCCAGCCGCCCCCGCAGCCGCCCCGGTACGAGCCCGAGCACCGGCTCCCGGATCAGCCGCCACAGAGCCACCAGCGTGAGCGCGAGCCCGACGTCCACGGTGAACACGCCCGTGAACGAGTGCGTGAACGCGCCGAATTCCATGGCCCCCGGCACCGCCCCCGCCGCGTAATACGTGAGGTCGGGCGCGAACGACCCGGCGGCGAGCAGCGCGGGGACGAGCGGCCCACGCCCCGAACCGTCCCGCCGGACGAACGGCAGCACCGCCGCGGCATGGCTGATGGTGAACGGCACGTGTCCCCCTGTTGTCCCGTACGTGCGAGCGTGGAAGCGTACGGCATCCGTAGCGGCGCAATCGTTCAATACCGGGCGCGAACGGGTGTCTGTGCGGCGGAAGTTGTCGTAGGGTCGGCTGGATCCGCGCGCTGGGGGAGCGAGGCGGGTCGGTACAGGCGACAAGGGGAGGGCTCGCGGCATGGCGGCGGTATTCGGCAGGCGACTGCGCAGAGGAGTCATGACGGCCGCGGTCGCCGCCGCGGCGGTGGCGGCCCTGTCCGCGTCCCAGGCACCCGGGGTGAGCCCGCCGCGTGCGGACGGCGGCAGTTCCGCCGCGGACCGCTCCGACGACAATCCGCCGGATTCGGCGACGGGCCCGGACTACTACACCGACCTGCCCCCGCTGGACAGCCCCACCGACGACCCGACCACGCCCGGCACGGGCGGGAAGAGCGGCGACGACTCCGGCATACCCGCGACCGTCCTCGACGCGTACAAGAAGGCCGCCGCGGAGCTCGGCACGACCAAGCCCGGCTGCAATCTGGACTGGCAGCTGCTCGCCGCGATCGGCAAGGTCGAGTCGGGCCAGGCCCGCGGCGGCGACGTCGACGCCAACGGCACGACGAAGGGCCAACCGATCCTCGGCCCGTCCCTCGACGGCAACGGGTTCGCGAAGGTCACCGACACCGACGGCGGTTCCTACGACGGCGACACCACCCATGACCACGCCGTGGGCCCCATGCAGTTCATCCCCTCCACCTGGGAGTGGGCGGGCCGTGACGGCAACGGCGACGGCAAGAAGGACCCGAACAACATCTACGACGCCGCGCTCGCCGCGGGCCACTACCTGTGCCGCGCCGACCGCGACCTGTCGAACGCCTCGGACCTCAACAAGGCGATCCTCAGCTACAACAACTCCTCGGACTACCTCGCCACCGTCCTGAAGTGGCTCGAGTTCTACCGCAAGAACTCGCACTCGGTCCCCGACGGCACCGGCGTGCTGCCCAAGCACCCGAGCGTCGGCGGCACGGGCAGTGGCGCGGGCGCGTCGCCGAGCGCCACCGACCGGAACCGGAACTCCGGGGGTTCGTCGGACTCGCCGACCACGAAGCCGCCGTCCAAGAACCCGCCCAAGACCCCGTCCGGCGGCGGTTCGACCAGCCCCGGTGGGGGCGGCACCACCTCGCCGCCCACCACGCCCCCCACGCCCACCCCCACCCCCACGCCCACCGAGTCCGTCACCAAGCTCTCCGACGCGGGCACCGGCAGCCTCGCCGCCCTCCAGGACGACTCCTTCAGCGAGCGGGTCAAGGTGAAGGCGAAGAACGCGGCGGGCTCCGCCGTCGGCTCCGCGAAGATCCGCTTCGCGATCGTCGGCGCCACGGACGCCACGTTCACCGGCGGCGCCACCAGCGCCACCGTCACCACGAACAGCTCCGGCGTGGCCACCGCGCCCGCGTTCAAGGCGGGGAAGGAGACCGGCCAGTTCACGGTCCGCGCCACCGTCGTCGGTCGCAATGTGGCCGGCCTCGACCACACGGCGACGGTCACCGCGCGCGCCGACAAGCTGGAACGCGTCGGCGACGACGCGCTGACCTGCGAGGCCGGCGGCACCTTCGACAAGGCCGTCGAGCTGAAGGCCACGTACAAGGGCGCCGCGGCCGACAAGGTCGCCGCGACCGCGACCCTCGTCACGTCCAAGGACGACGCGACCGAGGCGGACAAGGGTCCCTACTTCAAGGACGTGGACGGCAAGACGCTCCGCACCCTCAAGGGCCTCGAGGCCGACGCCGAAGGGCACCTCACGCTGCCGAAGCTGTACGCGGACGACACGAGCGGCACGTTCCTGCTGCGCGTCACCACCACGGGCGGCGCGACGCTCACGGTGGAGCTGAAGGTGACCGAGGCAGCCGCCTCGTAACACGCCCCGCGCACCGCGTAGTTGAGCCCCCGACCCGGACGTGGTCGGGGGCTCAACTACGTCCCGTACAACGTGTTCTCATTCCCGCTCCGCGTTGCTACGGTGCACCGACCCAGAGGCCTGACGCCTCATCAGATTCCGTGTGCCGCAAGGCTGCAGGGAGGTCGGACATGCGTGCTCTCGTCGCCGCGGCCATCGGTCTCGCCGCGGCGCTCGCCCTGGTCCTCACCATGACCGCGGTCGGTGCCCCGCCGGGCGAGACGTCCCCGAAACCGCTGCTGCACTCAGTGCCCAAACACCCGTAAAAGCCCGTGCCACGCCCGTAGCTGAGGAGGGCCGCAGCGATGCGCCGCAAGGCCAGCCTGATCCTGCTAGCCTTCGCCGTCTTCTTCACGGCGATGTCCCCGCTGATGCGCTGGTACGCGTTCCCGCGCCTGGCGAAGATCCCGCCGAGCCAGTACCAGACGATGGTTCTGGAGGCGAAGAACGCGACACTGATCGACTACGGGACCATGAAGGAGAAGAAGATCCCCAAGCTCAGCATCGTCCAGACGCTGAAGGGCAACGTCGAAGCGTCGAACGAGGTGGAGAAGACCGCCGGGCGCGATGTCGTCGTCTGGGACGGCCTGACCTACGGCGTGGGGCCCGACGGCAAGATGGTCACCGAGATCCCCGAGCGCTACATCTTCGACGCCCACAGTTCGGCGCCCGTGCACGCCAAGAGCGAATCCGTCGACGGCGACCCGGTCAAGCGTGAGGGCATCGAGTTCAAGTGGCCCTTCCTGACGGAGCGGCGCGGCTACGAGTACTTCGACGCGCGTGCCCGCGTCACCCGCCCCATCCACTACAAGGGCACCGAGAACTTCCACGGCCTGGAGGTCTACCGCTTCGAGCAGACCATTCCATGGACGAAGGTTCCGTTCCCCAACACGCTGCCCGTGAAGGGCATCACGCCGGAGTCCGTCGCCAAGACCGGCACCAAGATGTACTACTCGACGGTGCGCACCTTCCTGGTCGACCCGACCACCGGCGCGCCCGTCTACGGCGAGGAGCAGCACAAGGAAGAGATGCGGGGCGGCACCCTGCTCGCCGGGGACCCGGACAAGAAGGTCACCGCGTTCGCGGGCGACGTGAAGATGCGCCCCGACTTCATCGAGTCGACGGTCGACCTGGTCAAGTCCCAGCGTGTCCTGGTCCTTCTCCTCACCTCCTACCTGCCGTGGGGCTTCCTGATCCTCGGCGGGCTGCTGCTCGCGCTCTCGCTGTGGCTGGAGGCGCGCAGCCGGCGCCCCGGCGAGCCGGAGGAGACGCCGGTGGCCGAGCCGGAGCCCGACCCGGTCAGCGTCTGAGACGGGCGTTCGTGTGCCGCGTGGGCTCGGCCGCCGCCGGGTCCTCGGGCCACGGGTGCTTGGGGTAGCGGCCGCGCAGATCGGCCCGTACGGAGCGGTAGCCGTCGCCCCAGAACGAGGCGAGGTCCGCGGTGACGGCGGCGGGCCGCCCCGCGGGCGACAGCAGATGCACGAGCACCGGGACCCCGGCCACCCGCGGCGTCTCCCGCAGCCCGAACATCTCCTGCAACTTCACCGCGAGCACCGGCTGCTGCGGATCGGAGTAGTCGAGCCGCACCCGCGACCCGCTGGGCACCTCCAGCCGCTCCGGCGCCAGCTCGGCCAGACGCGCCGCGTGGCCGCCCGCCCACGGCAGCAGCCGCCGCAGCGCCTCCCCGGCGTCGATCCGCCCGAGGTCCGCCCGGCGCCGCGCCGCGCTCAGCTCGGGCTCCAGCCACTCGTCCACGCGCGCGTGCAGCGCATCATCACTCACGTCCGGCCACGGCTCCCCGACATGCCGCCGCAGAAACGCAAGCCGCTCCCGCAGCGCCACGGCGTCCTTGCTCCACCGCAGCAGCCCGAGCCCCTCGCGCCGCAGCCCTTCGAGCAGGGCGTCCCGTACGAGGCCGGGGGCGGGGTTCTTGAGCGGGCGTACGGCGAGTTCGACGGCGCCGAGCCGGGTGACGTGCCGGGCCACCAACTCGCCGTCCGCCCAGGCCACTTCATCGCCTTCGCCGAACAGTGACGCGGCGGCCCGCCGGGCGGCCTCCTCGTCCACGGCCGCGCCGAGCCGCACGCGCGCGTGCCCGGCCCCCACGGGCCGGTCGGCGACGGCGACGGCGACCCACTCGGCGTCCCGCAGCGCGGAGCCGTCGGGAACGTCGGCGCGGGTGCCGGACACCATGAGCAGCGACCCACCACTGCGCCGGGCAACGCGCTCGGGGAAGGCGAGCGCGGCGACGACCCCGGCAGCGCGATCATCCCCGCCGGCCGCGCCCACCCCGGGGCCGCCACGCGGGCCATCCGTTGCGGCGCTTCGGGTGGCTGGGAGGGTCACTCCCCGCGCCGCAGGCGCGGAACCACCCACGAGACCGGACAGCCGCCGAACTTCAGCGCCCCACCGCGAGGCATACGCATCACCCCCACGCCGAGCCGAGCGCAACGCCCCGCCCAGATCATCGCCGTAGGCCCTCGGCGGCTCCTCGCTCAGCAGCGCCACCACCTCCGCCGCCCGCTTGGCGCCCACCACCGGAGCCGCATCCACAAGCGCACGCCCGAGCCGCGGATGCAGCCCGAGCCGCGCGAGCCGCGCACCACGCCCGGTGGCCCGCCCCGTGTCCTCCTCCACCGCGCCGACCGCGGACAGCACGGACCGGGCCGCCGCCATCGCCCCGGCCGGAGGCGCGTCGAGCAGCGCAAGACCGGACGCGTCCGGGTCGCCCCAGCACGCCACTTGCAGAGCGAACGCCGTCAGGTCCGCCACCTTGATCTCGGGCGAGGGGAACCTGGGCAGCCGCCCGTCCTCCGCCTCGTCCCAGCACCGGTACACCACACCCGGCGCCTCACGCCCGGCCCGGCCCGCCCGCTGCGTCCCGGTCGCCCGGGAAGCCCGTACGGTCGTCAGCGCGCTCAACCCGCGCGCGTGGTCCACCCGCGGCTCCCGCGCCAGCCCCGCGTCCACGACGGCCCGCACCCCCGGCACGGTCAACGACGACTCGGCGACGGCCGTGGCCAGCACGACCCGCCGCCGCGCACCCGCCGAGAGCACCGCGTCCTGCACGGCGGCCGGCGCCCGCCCGTGCACCTGCAACACATCCACATCCGAGCCCAGTCCCCCCAACTGCCCGGCCACGCGCGCGATCTCCCCGACGCCCGGCAGAAAGCACAACACGTCCCCGTCCCGCTCGGCGAGCGCGCGGCGCACCACGGACGCCACATGCGTGAGCAGCGCCGGATCCACCCGCATCCCGTGCGGCGGCCGCACCGGACGCGCGGGCGGCGCCCACACCACGTCCACCGGGTACGAGACGCCCTCGGCCTCCACGACCGGAGCGTCCCCGAGCAGCGACGCCCACCCCGCGGCGTCCGTCGTCGCGGACGCCGCGACCAGCTTCAGCTCCGGCCGCAGCGCCTCGCGTACGTCCCACAGGAAGGCGGCCACGGTGTCCGCGTCCAGGTGCCGCTCGTGCACCTCGTCGAGCATCACGGCGTCGACACCGCGGAGCTCCTGGTCCCGCTGCAGCCGTTGCAGCAGCACACCCGTCGTGACCACCTCGACGCACGTACGCGGCCCGACGACGCGCTCGCCGCGCACCGTGTACCCGACCCGCTCCCCGACCTTCTCGCCGAGCAGCCACGCCATCCGCCTGGCCGCCGCACGGGCCGCGATCCGCCGCGGCTCGGCGACCACCACACGGCGTACGGGAGCGTCCTCGTCGAGCAGCCCGGCGAGGACGAGCGGCACGAGCGTCGTCTTGCCGGTGCCGGGCGGCGCCACGAGCACCGCGGCCCCGGCACCGTCGAGCGCGGAGCGCAGCGCGGGCAGCGCGGAACGTACGGGCAGGGCTCGCAGCGCGTCGTCACGTACAGAAGAAGGGGGTGAGGTCACCCCTTCAGTTTCGCTCGCACACGAAGATCGACGTCCCCGGGATCAGATTGCCGCGCAGCGGCGACCAGCCGCCCCACTCCTGTGTGTTCCACTCGGGCCACTCGGGCTCCACGATGTCGACGAGCCGGAAGCCGCCCGCCACCACGTCCCGCACCCGGTCCCCGATGGTCCGGTGGTGCTCTACGTAGACGGCCCGCCCGTCGTCGTCCTGCTCCACGTAAGGAGTGCGGTCGAAGTACGAGGCGGCGACGGACAGGCCCTCGGGGCCCGGCTCGTCGGGGAACGCCCAGCGGATCGGGTGCGTGACGGAGAAGACGAACCGTCCGCCGGGCCGCAGCACGCGGTGCACCTCGCGCATCACCTGCACCTGGTCCGCAATGAAGGGGAGCGCCCCGTACGCGGAGCAGGCCAGGTCGAAGGAGCCGTCCTTGAAGGGGAGCACTCCGGCGTCCGCCTCCACGAGCGGCACCTTGCCGCCGTCGATGCGCAGGGCGTGCTGGAGCTGGCGGTGCGAGAGGTCGAGGGCTACTGGGCGCGCGCCCTGGTCGAGCAGCCAGCGTGAGCACTGTGCGGCGCCCGCCCCGATCTCCAGGACGTCCTTATCCGCGAGCTCGTCGAGCGGGCCGAGCAGTTCGGCCTCCATTTCGTCGAGCCCCTCGGGGCACCACACGAAACGGTCGTCGCCCAGGAACGTGCCGTGCTCCACCTGGTAGTCGTCCGCGTTCCTGTCCCACCAGCCGCGGTTGGCCCGCGAGCTCTCCGTGGTGTCCGCGTCCCGACGGGTCGCCGTCGAGTCGTCGTCGACCGTAGAGGGGGAGTGGTGCGCTTCCATTGGTCCGGACTCTTGGATGATCGGCTCCCTCGTAATAATGTGCGGGCCCTGCGGTGCCATGCGGTGCCAGCGGCCTCGTGTGACAGGTTTTCTGCCGGGTATGCGGCGATCCGCCCCGGGTGTGCGCCTTCGCGCATTGACCCTGTCCGGCTGCCCCCGTATGCTACAAGTTGCGCTGCGGGCCTGCGCACCTCAGACATAGCAGGCTGTGCTCGCATCTGTTGTATGTCCCCTCGGTTATCGAGGCGCCACCGGCTCTTCACGGAAGCCCGGATCTGGCGCTTCCTGGGCTGTCCGGCTTCTTCGGTGCGAAACAGGCTCCCGGCGTAGCAGTACCCCCCGACTTTCAATGTCCGCCGGAGCCCTTTCCCACATGACGAGCAGCACCGAGACCACCGCCACCACTCCGCAGGTTGCGGTCAACGACATCGGTAACGAGGAAGCATTCCTCGCCGCCATCGACGAGACGATCAAGTACTTCAACGATGGCGACATCGTCGACGGCGTCATCGTCAAGGTTGACCGGGACGAGGTTCTCCTCGACATCGGTTACAAGACCGAAGGTGTCATCCCGAGCCGTGAGCTCTCCATCAAGCACGACGTCGACCCCAATGAGGTCGTCGCCGTGGGCGATGAGATCGAGGCCCTCGTTCTCCAGAAGGAGGACAAGGAAGGCCGTCTGATCCTGTCCAAGAAGCGCGCTCAGTACGAGCGTGCCTGGGGCACGATCGAGAAGATCAAGGAAGAGGACGGGATCGTCACCGGTACCGTCATCGAGGTCGTCAAGGGTGGTCTCATCCTCGACATCGGCCTCCGTGGCTTCCTGCCGGCCTCCCTCGTCGAGATGCGCCGCGTTCGCGACCTTCAGCCTTACGTGGGCAAGGAGCTCGAGGCGAAGATCATCGAGCTGGACAAGAACCGCAACAACGTGGTCCTGTCCCGCCGTGCCTGGCTCGAGCAGACCCAGTCCGAGGTCCGCCAGACGTTCCTCACCACCCTGCAGAAGGGGCAGGTCCGCTCCGGCGTCGTTTCCTCGATCGTCAACTTCGGTGCCTTCGTGGACCTGGGTGGCGTCGACGGTCTCGTCCACGTCTCCGAGCTCTCCTGGAAGCACATCGACCACCCGTCCGAGGTTGTCGAGGTCGGCCAGGAAGTCACCGTCGAGGTCCTCGACGTCGACATGGACCGCGAGCGTGTCTCCCTGTCGCTGAAGGCGACGCAGGAAGACCCGTGGCAGCAGTTCGCCCGTACGCACCAGATCGGCCAGGTCGTTCCCGGCAAGGTCACGAAGCTGGTTCCGTTCGGTGCGTTCGTCCGCGTCGACGAGGGCATCGAGGGCCTGGTCCACATCTCCGAGCTGGCCGAGCGCCACGTGGAGATCCCGGAGCAGGTCGTCCAGGTCAACGACGAGATCTTCGTCAAGGTCATCGACATCGACCTCGAGCGTCGCCGCATCAGCCTCTCGCTGAAGCAGGCCAACGAGGCCTTCGGCGCCGACCCGTCGGTCGTCGAGTTCGACCCGACCCTGTACGGCATGGCCGCGTCGTACGACGACCAGGGCAACTACATCTACCCCGAGGGCTTCGACCCCGAGACCAACGACTGGCTCGAGGGCTTCGACACCCAGCGCGAGGCCTGGGAGACCCAGTACGCCGAGGCGCAGACGCGCTTCGAGCAGCACCAGGCTCAGGTCATCAAGTCCCGCGAGGCCGACGCTCAGGCCGAGGCCGAGGGCGCGGCTGCGCCCGCCGGTGCGGCTCCGGCCGCCTCCGGTGGCGGCAGCAGCAGCGGTGGCGGCGGTGGCGGCGGCTCGTACTCCTCGGAGACGGCCGACAACTCCGGCGCGCTCGCCTCGGACGAGGCGCTCGCCGCGCTTCGCGAGAAGCTGGCGGGTGGCCAGAGCTGAAACGCTCTGCGCTAGCAGGTAGTTGAGCGGTGGGGCTGCACCAATAGGTGCAGCCCCACCGTTTTTTTGCGCCCCGCGCCCGCGTCCCCGGCGGCGTCGGCCCGCACCAAGAGAAACGTGGCGGATACACGAGTTGTGCGTGTGTCGTAACACGGCGTTGCCACCATCCCCGGATCAGTCGAGATCGAACGTGATCTGAGGGGAGCCGGACACATGGCAGCAAGTCGGCGGGCATTTCTGCGGAACGTGGGTCTCACCGGGGGTGCCGGGGCCATGTTCGCGACCATGGGCGCCCTCGGGCTCGCACCCACCGCGCAGGCCGCGCAGCGTGAATCGCCGTACCGTGCGCCACGGTCGGGGGACTTCTCGCTGAGCGGGCGCGGCGCCGCGAAGGTCGTGATCGTGGGGGGTGGCATCGCCGGGCTCGCCACCGCGTACGAGCTGGGCAAGGCCGGCTACGACTGTACGGTCCTGGAGGCGAGAGGCCGGACCGGTGGGCGCAACTTCACCGTGCGGGGCGGGGATTCGACCGTCGACACGTACGGGAACAAGCAGACCGCGCGGTTCGGTGAAGGCCAGTACATGAACGCGGGGCCGGGCCGGCTGCCGCAGTGGATGGTGACGCTCGACTACTGCCGTGAACTCGGTGTTCCCATCGAGGTGTTCACGAATTCCAATGCCGACGCGTATCTCTTCAACGAGGTCGCCGGGATGACCAAGCCCGTGCGGTACCGGACCGCCAAGGCGGATGTGTACGGGTATGTGTCGGAGCTGCTTGCCAAGGCTTCCAACAAGGGGGCTCTGGACAGGGAGTTGAACTCCGTGGACCAGGAGCGGCTTGTCGAGTTCCTGAAGGACTTCGGGTCACTGGGGAACAAGCTCGCCTACGAAGGCGGTGACCGGCGTGGGTACTCGACCGTGCCCGCCGCCACCGGGACGCCGGGCGTGGTGCTCGGGGACGTGCCCTCCGCGTCCGAGGTTCTGGCGAGCGGCGTCGGGCGCTACTTCTCCTTCGAGTTCGGCTTCGACCAGGCCATGCTGATGTTTCAGCCGGTCGGTGGGATGGATCGGATACCGAAGGCGCTGACGGACGCGATAGGGGCTTCCCGGGTACGTACCGGGGCAGTCGTCGGCAAGATCACGGACAAGGGTGACGGGGTCTCCGTCACCTACACGCAGGGTGGGCGGACCAGGGTCGTCGAGGCGGACTTCTGTGTCGGGGCGCTGCCACCCAACATCCTCGCCAAGATCCCGCACAACCTCGGCTCCGGCGTGCAGAGCGCCCTGGAGGCCATCACGCCGCAGTCCGCGGGGAAGATCGGCCTGGAGTACCGGAGCCGGTGGTGGGAGACCGACCATCGGATCTACGGCGGCATCACGGAGACCGACATGGACCTCAGCCACATCTGGCACCCGTCGTACGGCTTCCACGGCGAGCGCGGTCTCATGATCGGCTACTACAACTACGGCGCCGATGCCGACGCGTATGCCAAGCTCTCGCCCGAAAAGCGCGAGGCGCGGGCCGTGGCGCAGGGCGTGAAGATCTACGGCGAGAAGTACCGGACCGAGCTGACGACCTCGTTCTCGCACCACTGGCGGCAGACGCCGCACCTGGAAGCCGCCTGGCACGACACCCCGGGCGGCCCCGACGACCCCCGCTACAAGCCGCTCAACGAGCCGACGGGCCGCGTCTACTTCGCCGGCGACTGGCTCAGCTACACCGACGCCTGGCAGCACGGGGCGTTCACGTCGGCGCGGCGGGCCGTGAGCAGTCTGCACGCGCGTGTGCTGGCCGACTGACGTGGACCGGCGCGCTGCTCATCTTCGTAAGAGACAGCTGAGAATGGGTGCGGGCGGGAATGTCCGTGCCCGCTCCGCGCGTTCTTCGGGTGGAACACGAGGAGGAGCGGTCACTGTGCTTGATCCGCAGGATTTGTACTCATGGGAGCCGAAGGGGCTCGCCGCCGTGGACATGGCGCTTGCCCAGGAGTCGGCCGGGTTGGTCATGCTCTACCACTTCGACGGATACATCGACGCCGGTGAGACCGGCGACCAGATCGTCGAGCGGCTCATCGACCAACTGCCGCACCAGGTGGTGGCCCGCTTCGACCACGACCGGCTCGTGGACTACCGGGCACGCCGCCCGCTGCTCACGTTCCGGCGCGACCGGTGGACCGAGTACGAGGTGCCGGTGCTCGAGGTACGGCTCGTACAGGACGCGACGGGGGCGCCGTTCCTGCTGCTCGCAGGGCCCGAGCCGGACGTCGAGTGGGAGCGTTTCGCGGCCGCCGTGCGGCAGATCGTGGAGCGTCTCGGGGTGCGCCTCGCGGTGAACTTCCACGGGATCCCGATGGGCGTCCCGCACACCCGCCCCGTCGGCCTCACGCCGCACGGCAACCGTACCGATCTGGTGCCGGGGCACGTCAGCCCGTTCGACGAGGCGCAGGTGCCGGGCAGCGCCGCGTCCCTCGTCGAGTACCGCCTCATGGAGGCCGGGCACGACGCCCTCGGCATCGCGGCGCACGTCCCGCACTACATCGCGCGCTCCGCGTACCCGGACGCCGCGCTGACCGTCCTGGAGGCGATCACCGCGGCGACCGGCATGGTGCTTCCGGGCGTCGCGCACGGGCTGCGCACGGACGCGCACCGTACGCAGACGGAGATCGACCGGCAGGTCCAGGAGGGCGACGAGGAACTGGTCTCGCTCGTCCAGGGACTTGAGCACCAGTACGACGCGGTCGCCGGAGCGGACCAGCGGGGCAACATGCTGGCGGAGCCCATGGACATCCCGTCGGCGGACGAGATCGGCCAGGAGTTCGAGAAGTTCCTGGCGGAACGCGAGGGCGACGCCTGAGCACGGGCCCGGCTTGATCACGGGCCCTGCCCGATTGCGTCGGCAGGCCCTAAGCTTCCGCTTATGTTGAAGGTGGGTCTGACCGGCGGAATCGGTGCCGGCAAGAGTGAGGTGTCACGGCTGCTCGTGGAGCGGGGGGCCGTGCTGATCGACGCCGACAAGATCGCGCGGGAGGTCGTGGAGCCCGGGACCGAGGGGCTCGCGGCCGTCGTCGAGGCGTTCGGTGACGGGGTGCTCGCGCCGGACGGGAGCCTGGACCGGCCGAAGCTCGGCTCGGTCGTGTTCGCGGACTCCGACAAGCTGGCCACGCTCAACAAGATCGTGCACCCGCTGGTCGGCACCCGCTCCGCCGAGCTGGAGGCCATCGCGGGCCCCGACTCCGTCGTCGTCCACGACGTGCCACTGCTCGCGGAGAACGGTCTGGCGCCGCTCTACGACCTGGTGATCGTCATCGACGTGAGCCCCGCGACCCAGCTCGACCGCCTCACCCGGCTGCGCGGCATGAGCGAGGAGGACGCGCGGGCCCGGATGTCCGCGCAGGCCACCCGCGAGAAGCGGCTGGAGATCGCCGACATCGTGATCGACAACGACGTACCGCTGGAGCGATTGCGGGAGCGGGTCGACGAGGTCTGGACGGAGCTGGCGCGCCGGGCGCGTGCCGCGTGATAATCCTCGCCGCCTGCACCGCGCTCGGCGGGCTGGTGGCGCTGATCGCCGGGGCGTACGGACTGCAGCGCAGCCGTCGCGTCCAAGGCGTGGGGAACATCGCGCAGGCCCTGGTCAAACCGCCCAGGCCGGGGTCCGAGCGGCCGCTGCTCCAGTTCGAGACGGACGACGGGAGGGTCGTGGAGGTCGCCTCGCCCGCGCCGCCCAGCAAGCGGCGCCCGCTGCCCGCCGGCGGGATCGTCAGCGTCGCGTACGACACCGAGGACCCGCGCGAGACCGTGCTGATCGGCGGCGAACGGCCCGGCGTGGACCGGACCTTCATGATCGCGGGGGCGCTTCTCGTGCTCGTGGGCATGGTGATCACGGTGTCGCTGAGCCGCTCGCGCTGATCGCGCCGCGTGTTCCGCCGACGGGCCGCGGGCAGGAATAGCCCCTACGGTCCACGGTGTTGACCATGTCGACACCAGGAGGAGGTTCGTCGTGCCCGAAGCCACGCCGGAGACACACGTCATCGACTACCGCGCCGCCGAGCAGCTCCTGGCCGCGCGCGATCCGCGCGGAGCGGTGAAGCTTCTGGACGACGTGCTGGCCCTCTACCCGGAGCACACGGCGGCCCGGCTGCTGCGGGCCCGCGCGTTCTTCGCCGCGGCGCAACTGCGCGCGGCCGAGCTGGAGTTCACGATCGTCCTGGAGCGCGAGCCGGACAACGCGTTCGCGCATTTCGCGCTGGCCAGGACGTACGAGCGGTGGGCGCGCCCGCAGCAGGCGCGGCGGCACTTCCGGCTCGCCGCGGCGCTCGACCCACAGCCGGATTACCTGGCCGCGGCGCGCTTCGACGACTGACGCGGTTCTACGGCGGTGGGGTCACGGCGCCCTGCGGTACGGCGGGACGTCCCGGCCCGGCTGGTAGTGCGGACCCTGGCGGATGTGCCGAAGGATCATGAACAGGTCGACGGTCGTGATCAGCCACAGGATTCCGCAGGCCAGCGCCCACCACGGGCGGTGCGCGAGGAGGAACGCGACGGTGCCGAAGACCGTCCACACGAGCCCGAACAGTGCCAGGCCGAGCCGCAGGCGCAGGGGGCTGCGGGCGGTGACCGGCTCGTCACCGGTGCGGATGAAGTACGCCGGGTGCGCCGGGTGCGATGGCACTTGCGGTCCGTGCGGTCCGTGCGTGCGATGCGGGTGCGTGCCGGCCATGGTCACCATCCCCTCGGCGCGTGCGTGGCGACGGGTGAGGGCGCCTGAGCACCCCCTTTGCGGCTTCCCTTCCAGGGTGCCACGCGGGAACCGTGTGCGGGGAACCGTGGGTGTGGGCGGTTCGTTGGGCCTGCATGGGTCTTCAGATGCGTACGGGTTATGAGGGCACGGGGCCGGGAGCCATCACGCCGGACGGTTGTGCCGTGGAGTTGTACTCGCGGCTCGTGGTCGAGGACGAGCCGGATGTCGTCGCGGGCGCGGCGCCCGCCGGGGCGACCGTGCTGGAGCTCGGCTGCGGGGTCGGCCGCGTGACGCACGCGCTCGTCGAGCGGGGATTCCGGGTGACGGGGGTGGACGAGTCCCCGGAAATGCTGGAGCGGGTCCGGGGTGCGCGCACGGTGCGCGGTTCCATCGAGGGGCTCGACCTCGGCGAGACGTTCGACGTGGTGCTGCTCGGGTCCATCCTCATCCACACCGGGGACGCGGAGGTGCGGGCGGGGATGCTCGACACGTGTCGGCGTCATCTCGCCGCGGGGGGCCGGGTGTTGATCCAGCGGGAGCGGCCGGGGGCGCACGAGAACCTGCCGCGTGAGGTGACTGGGCCTGGCGGCGGGTTCACGATCCGTAAGGTGCACTCGGAGCCGGTGGGGGACGGTGTGCGCTCGGTGAAGGTCGAGTACGTGTTCCCTGACGTGGTGTGGACGCAGACGTATCGGGCGAGGCCGCTCACCGCGGAGGAGTTCGAACGGGCGTTGGCCGGGGCCGGTTTGAAGGTCGACCGGGTCCTGACGGACGACGGGACGTGGGTGTGCGCGGTGCCGATGTGACGCGGCGGCGCCGTCCCCACGCCACGGGGCTCCGCCCCGGGCCCCGCTGCTCAATCGCCGCAGGGGCTTGATAACCCAATCCCCGTGGGTCTGAAGGGTCCAGCCGGGCGGGGGCTTGAAAAGCCGATCGCCGTGGGTCTGAAGGGTCCAGCCGGGCGTGGGCTTGATCTATCCAGCTCGGCGGGGCTTGATGGTTCAAGCCCCGCGCCGGCGATTGAGGCGCGTCTTTTGAGCCCCTGCGGCGATTGAGCAGCGGGGTCCGGGGCGGAGCCCCGGGGCGCAACGACGGTGGGGCTCGGGGTGCCCCGGCTCACTCGTCGGCGGAGCCTGATTCGGCTCCCGGGCCCCGGCCGAAGGTGGCACGGAGGCGTTCCAGTTCGCGGCGGTCGCGTTTCGTTGGGCGGCCTGCGCCGCGGTCGCGAACGGGGACCGGGGCGAACGCCTCGCGCGGTGGCGGCGGCGGAGAGTTGTCGACGTAGGCCTCCGCGGCGACCGACGCCCCGACCCGCTTGCGGATCAGACGAGTGACCTTCACCAGACGCTCGCGCTCACCGGGCCTGCGCACCCGTACCTCGTCCCCGATGCGCAGCGCGTAGGCGGGCTTGACGCTCGTCCCGTTGACCTTGACGTGCCCGCCCTTGCAGGCCGCGGCCCCCGCCGAGCGCGTCTTGACCAGGCGTACGGCCCAGATCCAGCTGTCGACCCGCACGCTTCCGCCGCCGCCGCCGCCCGACCCGTCCGGCGCCTGTGGTGTCCCCGGTGTCTGCGATGCCATGCGTCCGACGATAGCGCCGCGTGGGCCGCGCCCCGTACCCGTTGTCGTACCCCTCGGCGAGCCCCGGCCGAACTGCCCCACCCTGCCCGGATAATCCGGTCGAAACGATTGCAATCGACGTATTCGACGTATTCAACAGCAAGGGGTGCATGAACACATGGGCGGCACGGATGCCATCGACCCAACCGGCGATCCGCGAGCCGCGGTCGACCGACTGATGGACGGTCTGCGGTCCGATCTGGAGCGGCTGGCCGCCATCCCCTCCATCGCCTTCCCCGGCTACCCGGAGGAGCCGGTGCGCGAGGCCCACGACCTGCTCGTCGGGCTGCTGCGGGACGCCGGCGTGGAGCAGATCGAGACCCTCGATCTGCCCGACACCGCGCCCGTGATCTTCGGCGAGATCCCGCCGCCCACACCCGACGCCCCGACCGTCCTGCTCTACTCCCACTACGACGTGCAGCCGCCCGGCGACGAGAGTCTGTGGAAGTCGCCGCCGTTCACGCCGACCGCGATCGAGGGCGGGCTGCGGGCCCGTGGCATCGCGGACGACAAGTCGAACGTCATCGCGCATCTGGGGATGCTGCGCGCGTACCAGGGCCGCCCGCCCGTCGGCGTGAAGATCGTCTTCGAGGGGCAGGAGGAGTACGGCAGCCCCTTCGACGGCTACCCGCCCACCGACCCGGACCGGTTCGCCTGCGACGCCATGGTCATCGCCGATCTCGGCAACCTCCGGCCCGGCACGCCGACCCTCACCACCGGCCTGCGCGGCGCCGCCGAGGTCATCGTCGAGGTCCGCACGCTCGAAGAGGCCCGCCACAGCGGCGAGTTCGGCGGCGCGGCCCCCGACGCCCTGCTCGTCCTCCTCAAGGCCCTCGCCACCCTCCACGACGTGCACGGGGACGTCGCCGTCGAGGGGCTGCGCCGCGAGAAGTGGACCGGCGCCGGCTACACCGACGAGGAGTTCCGCGAGCTCGCCGGCGTCGAGGAGGGCCTCCCGCTGCTCGGCAGCGGCACCCTCGGTGAGCGCCTCTGGAGTGGCCCCGCGATCACCGTCATGGGCCTCGACGCGCCGAGCGTGGCGGGCGCCGCCTCGGCCGTCGTCCCCCACGCCCGCGCCAAGCTGAACCTCCGCTTCCACCCCCAGCAGGACCCCAACGAGGCCCAGGACCTCCTCGTACGGCATCTGCGCTCGCTGCGCCCCTTCGGCATCGAGCTCACCGTCACCCCCGGCGACACCGGCCCCGGATACGAGGCGGACACCGGCGGCCCCGCCTACCGCGCCGCCCGCGCCGCGCTCAAGGAGGCCTGGGGCGCCGACGCGTCGTACGTCGCGACCGGCGGCTCCATCCCGCTGGTCAACGGCCTCGCACAGGCCGCCCCGAACGCCGAGGTGCTGCTCTTCGGCGCGCAGGACAACCTCTGCAACCTGCACGCCCCCAACGAACGCGTCCTCTTCTCCGAGCTGCACGCCACGGTCGTCGCGATGTGCGCGTTCGTACGGGA
This sequence comes from Streptomyces sp. NPDC002790, assembly GCF_040295505.1. NCBI lineage: Bacteria > Bacillati > Actinomycetota > Actinomycetes > Kitasatosporales > Streptomycetaceae > Streptomyces > Streptomyces sp. NPDC002790. The sequence goes on from NZ_JBEOVM010000032.1 coordinate 50,474, forward strand.
GTACGCGGCCGACTTCCGGAGCGAATCATGAGCACCGCCGACACGACAGAGGCGCCCGAACAGCCGCCACAGAAGAAGAAGTTCACCTTCCCCAGCGCCCTCACCGTCCTCGCCGTCGTCACGATCGCGATCTGGCTGCTCGCGTTCCTGATCCCGTCGGGGGAGTACGACAGGAACAGTACGGGCGCGCCCGTCGAGGGCACGTACCAGCGCGTCGACTCCGGGCAGTCCTTCGTCGACCGCCTCAACGACCTGTTCCTCGCCCCGGTCAACGGCCTCTACGGCATCCAGGACCCGAAGACCTCCCTCGTCTCGCCCGACAACTCCGGTGATCTGTACGGAAGTGCGGGCGTCTTCCTGTTCGTGCTCGCCATCGGCGCGTTCATCACCGTCGTCTTCGCGACCGGCGCCCTCGACCGCGGCATCGGCCGCCTCGCCCACCGGCTGCGCGAGCGCGGGGCGCTGCTCATCGCGGGCGTCATGGCCGTCTTCTCCGTCCTCGGCACGGTCGAGGGCTTCGCCGAGGAGACGCTCGGGTTCTACGGCCTGATCGTGCCGCTGATGCTCGCGCTCGGCTACGACCGGATGACGGCGGTCGGCGCGATCATCCTCGGCGCGGGCGTCGGCGTGCTCTGCTCGACCGTCAACCCGTTCGCGACCGGCGTCGCCTCCTCGGCCGCCGACATCTCGCTCGGCGACGGCATCGCGCTGCGGTTCGCGATGTGGATCGTGCTGACCGGGGTCACCATCGCGTACGTCATCCGGTACGCGAAGCGAGTGCGCAGCGACCCGGCGCGCTCGCTCTCCGGCTTTCTGCCGGGGGACCGGGATCTCGACGAGACGGCCACCGAGGCGGCCGAGGTCCCCGAACTGACCGGCCTGCACAAGGGAGTTCTGGTCGCCACGGCGCTGGTCTTCGCCTTCATGATCTTCTCGGTCGTGCCCTGGGCGAGCGCCCTGACCGGAGACGCCGACGCGACCCCGTACGGCTTCGAACTCGACTGGTCCTTCCCGCAGTTGGCGGCGCTGTTCCTGGTCGCGGCCGTGCTCGTGGGGCTCGTCGCGCGGATGGGGGAGCAGAAGCTCAGCTCGACGATCGTCCAGGGCGCCGCCGACTTCGTCTCGCCCGCGCTCGTCATCCTGCTGGCCCGCGGCGTCACCGTGATCATGAACAACTCGAAGATCACGGACACGGTCCTGCACGCGATCGAGGGCGTGGTGAAAGGCACCTCGTCCGGGATCTTCGCGATCATCGTCTTCCTCGTGAACCTGCCGCTCGCCTTCCTCATCCCGTCCACGTCCGGGCACGCCACCCTCGCCATGCCGATCCTCGCGCCGCTCGCCGACTTCGCCGGTGTCTCGCGCGCGGTCGTCGTCACCGCGTGGCAGGCGGCAAGCGGCTGGATGAACCTGTGGGTGCCGACGACCGCCGTCACCATCGGCGGCGTGGCCCTCGCCAAGGTCGGCTACGACCGGTACCTGCGGTTCGTGTGGCCGCTGCTCGTCATCCTGTTCGTGCTGATCTGCGTGTTCGTCGCGCTGGGGGCCGCGTTCACGTAGCCCCTACGGTGGTCGGATGGACGGACTCGACGCGCTCGACGAGCGCATCAGCGACTGCCGGGCCTGCCCGCGGCTCGTCGAGTGGCGTGAGGAGGTGGCGCGCACCAAGCGCGCCGCCTTCGCCGACTGGACGTACTGGGGGCGCCCGGTGCCCGGCTTCGGTCCGCACGACGCGTCGCTCCTGATCGTCGGCCTCGCGCCCGCCGCGCACGGCGCCAACCGCACGGGCCGCATGTTCACGGGCGACCGCTCGGGCGACGTCCTCTACCGGGCCCTGTACGACATCGGGCTCGCCTCCCGGCCGGACGCCGTGAGCGCCGACGACGGGCTGACTCTGCACGGTGTCCGGATCACCTCGCCCGTGCACTGCGCGCCGCCCGCGAACAAGCCGACCCCGGCGGAGCGCGACACGTGCAGGCCCTGGCTCGTCCAGGAGCTGAACCTGCTGCGGCCCACGCTGCGCGCCGTCGTCGTGCTCGGCGCGTTCGGCTGGCAGGCGGCGCTGCCCGCGTTCGCCGAGGCGGGCTGGGAGGTGCCGCGCCCGCGCCCCGTCTTCGCGCACGGCGCACGGGTCGATCTCAAGGGGGCCGAAGCGGACCTCGCGCTCTTCGGCTGCTTCCACGTCAGCCAGCGCAACACCTTCACCGGCAGGCTCACCCCGGAGATGCTGCGCGGTGTGCTGCGGGACGCGGCGGGCGCGGCCGGGTTGCACCCGTTCGGACCAACTCAGGAGGACCGGGACGCGCCCGCTTTCTAGCGTGGCGGTGTGGCAGCACTGACAGCGCAGGAGACGACGACACCCAAGCCGCCCGCGGCGGCCTACCGCAACCTCATCGTGGCGACCGTGGGCTTCGCGCTCACGTTCTGGGCGTGGAACCTCATCGCCCCGCTCGGCAGTGCCTTCGGCGAGTCCCTGGGGCTCAGCTCGTTCGAGCAGTCCTTCCTGGTCGCCGTGCCGGTGATCGTCGGTTCGCTGGGCCGGATCCCGGTCGGCGCCCTGACCGACAAGTTCGGCGCCAAGGTGATGTTCCCGCTGGTCACCGCGGCGACGATCATCCCCGTGCTCCTGGTGACGGTGGCCAGGGACTCGTACCTGGCCATGGTCCTCGTCGGCTTCCTGCTGGGCCTCGGCGGCACCACGTTCGCCATCGGGGTCCCGCTGGTGAACTCCTGGTTCCCGCCCGCCAAGCGCGGCGCGGCGGTCGGCATCTTCGGCATGGGCATGGGCGGCACGGCGCTGTCCGGCTACCTCACGCCCCGCATCGCCAAGCACGGCGAGAACCTGCCGTTCTACATCGTCGCGATCGCCCTCGCCGCCTTCGTGGTGATCGCCTGGTTCCTCATCAGCGACCACCCCGGCCGCACCATCCCGACGACCTCGCTCGGCGAACGCCTCGGTGAGGCCGGGAAGCTGCGGGTGACCTGGGAACTGTCGGCGCTCTACGCGATCGGCTTCGGCGGCATCGTCGCGTACGGCACCTATCTGCCCACGTACCTGAAGACCTGGTACGACCTCGACCCCATCGACGCGGGCACCAAGGCCGCCGGGTTCGCCCTCGTCACCGTCGTCTTCCGGCCGATCGGCGGCTGGCTCTCCGACCGGATCCACCCGGCGGTCGTCACCGCCTGGGCGCTCGCCGGCGTCGCGATCTTCGCCATCGTGCAGGCCTTCAACCCGCATCTGGCGCCCGGCGGCACCATCGACATGCTCGTCATGGGCGCGGGCCTCGGCACCGCGAGCGGCAGCGTCTTCGCCCTGGTCGCACAAGTCACCCCACCGTCCAAGGTCGGCTCGGTCACCGGCATCGTCGGCGCCATCGGCGGACTCGGCGGCTTCGTCCCACCGCTGGTCATGGGCGCGATCTACAGCGCGCAGAACTCGTACTCCATCGGCTTCATGCTGCTGTCCGACCTGGCGCTCGCGGGCTGTGTGTACGCGTACGGGCGGATGCGCAGCATCAAGGTCGACTGATCCCCAGGCGGTGTGCGGCGGACCGGTAGTAGGTTCGCCGGATGCCTCTGTACCCGCCCGTCGAACCGTACGATCACGGCCTCCTCGACGTCGGTGACGGCAACCGGATCCACTGGGAAACCTGCGGCAACCCGCACGGCAAGCCCGCCGTCGTGCTGCACGGCGGCCCCGGATCCGGTGCCACGCCCTTCACCCGGCGCCTGTTCGACCCGGAGCGCTACCGCATCGTGCTGCTCGACCAGCGCGGCGCGGGCCGCTCCACGCCGCCGGCGAGCGCGTACGACACCGACATGAGCGTCAATACGCTGCCGAAACTGATGGCCGACCTGGAGCTGCTCCGCGCCCACCTCGGCATCGAACGCTGGCTGGTGTGGGGCGTGTCCTTCGGGTCCGTCCTGGCCCTGCGGTACGCGCAGACGCACCGGGACGCCGTCTCCGAACTCGTCCTGACGGGCCTGGCGACGGGCAGCCGGGAAGAGGTCGACCTGATGACGCGGGGGCTGGGGAAGGTGTTCCCGGAGGCGTTCGCGAAGTTCGTGGACGGAGCGCGGGAGGCGGACAGGTCCGATGATCTCGCGTCGGCGTACAACCAACGTCTCGAGTCACCCGACGCGGACGTACGCGCGCGTGCGGCGCTCGACTGGACCGACTGGGAGACGGCGGTGGCCTCGCAGCCGCCGCGCTCGGTGGCCCGCTACCAGGACCCGGACTTCCGCTACGGCTTCGCGCGCACGGTCACGCACTACTGGGGGCACGACCACTACCTGGACGGCCCGGACACGGTGCTGCGCGACCTTCCGCTGCTCAAGGGCGTGCCAGGGGTGATCGTGCAGGGGACGGTGGACCTCGGGAACCTGCTCGGCATCCCGTGGCGGGTGGCGCGGGCCTGGCCGGACGCGGAACTCGTCCTCGTGGACGATGCCGGGCACAACGCGGGGGCGCCCGGCATCACCGACGAACTGGTGGCGGCGCTCGACCGGTTCGCCGGATGACACACGCGGACGGGCTCAGCGCCCGCGGCGCCGCCTGACCCGCTCGCCCTGCGCCTCGATGAACTGCAACTCAAGGGCGATGGGCGCGGGCGCGAGACCGGGCCCGCCGGCCTCCGCCCACGCCAGCACCTCGTCGGTCGCGTCGTCGCCCATCGACCAGCCGATCCACGCGGCCCTCCCGCCGCGGGCGCGGCCCTGGGCGGAGGGCTGGAGGACGACGACGTTGGCCTGGTCGCACGGCCCGAGACAGTCGACGACCCGCACGGCGAACCGCCCCCGCGAGGCCCGCGCCGCCGCCTCCCAGCGCTCCAGTTGCCAGTCGTGGTCGTAACCGGGGTACTTGCGGGCGTCACCGCAGCAGCAGCCCCGGCACACGACGAGGGTGCAGGGGCGGGTGCGGGCGGCGCCGATGAGGGTGGGCACGGTTCTGTTGCTCCTGGTGTTACGGGGTGGGCTCGTCCTCGAAGAGGTGCCGCACGGTGGAACGGTAATTGGTGTGGACGTGGGCCAGCGTCACCGCCCGCGCCCGGTGCGCGTCCCCTTCGGCCATCGCCTCATACAACTCCCGGTGTTCGGCGAGCTGTTGGGCCCACTCCTCGTTGCGCCGGGTCAGCCAGCGCAGCCGCCCGCCGACGGGCTGCATCACGGACACGATGAGTTCGTTGCGCGCCATCTCCAACAGCCGGTCGTGGAAACGGGAGTTGACGTCGGTGTTCGTCTCGGCGTCGCCCTCGCGCGTCGCACGCGTGGCACGTTCGAGCAGCCTCTCCAGTTCCGCCAGATCGTCCTTGGTGGCCCGCTCGGCCGCGAGCCCGGCGGCGTAGACCTCCAAGGCCTCGCGCAGCTCGTACAGTTCGGTGACGTCGGTGCGGGTCAGGGTGCGCACGACGGCCCTGCGGGGCGTCTCGTACGTCACGAAGCCCTCGGCGAGCAGCGCCCGGATCGCCTCACGGACGGGCACCCGGGACACCCCGAACCGCTCGGCGAGCTCCCGCTCCACGAGCCGGTCGCCGGGCCGCCGACGCCCACCGACGATGTCCTCACGCAACGCCGCGAGCACGCGCTCACGCACCGCACCCAGGGGCTCCGGGGGCTCCACCGATCCTGCCGTCGTCATGGGGCCATCTTCGTCGATGTGCGTGGGGGGCGGGGGAAGCGGGGTGGGTTTACGGAGAAGGCGGTGGCCACGGCGATCGTGCCCACCGTCCCGCTCCCGTCCGTGATCCAGTACCGCCTCCCGTGGTACTCGTCGTGCCTGTGGTCCCGCCCGGTGCGACCGACCGCTCGACCAGTCGCCGCTCCGACTGCTTGCCGCCGCCCCAGTCGGCCGCCTCGCCGGCGGTGTCCGCCGGGTAGCGTGAGGGCATGCCTGAGTTTGCGGATGACGTCTTCCTCGACCGCCTCGCCGAACGGCTCCACGCCCTGCCCGGGGCGCACGCCGTGACCCTCGGTGGGTCGCGGGCGCAAGGGACGCACACCGACGCGAGCGACTGGGACACCGCCGTGTACTACCGGGGGAGCGAGGGGCTGTTCGAGCCCCGGAACCTGCGGGACGTCGGGTGGGAAGGGGAGGTCTCCGAGATCGGGGGCTGGGGTGGTGGCGTCTTCAATGGGGGCGCCTGGCTCACCGTCGACGGGAGGCGTGTCGATGTGCACTATCGGGATCTCGACAGCGTCGAGCACGAGCTGGCCGAGGCCGAGGCCGGGCGGTTTCGGATCGAGCCGTTGATGTTTCATCTGGCCGGGATTCCGTCGTATCTCGTCGTCGCCGAGCTTGCCGTCAATCGCGTGCTGCGTGGCGAGATGCCCCGGCCCGACGGGTATCCGGCCGCCCTGCGCAAGGCCGCTCCCGAGGTGTGGTGGGGGCGAGCCTCGATCACCTTGGACTACGCGGAGGGGAACAACGTGCCCCTCGGCGGGCGCACCGAGGTCGTGGGGGCGGTCGCCGGCGCGGCCATGCAGGCGGCCCACGCCGTGCTCGCCGCGCGCGGGGAGTGGGTGACCAACGAGAAGCGGTTGCTGGAGCGGGCCGGGTTGCGGGGGATCGACCGGGTGGTGAGCGACCCCTCGATCCCGCTCCAGGAACTCGTCGAGCGGGCGCGGGAGTTGATGGCGCGGGCCGTCGCCGAGGCTCAGTAGGAGGGAAGCCCCAGCGGGTACGTGCGGAGGTCACGCCAGCCCGTCCCCGCGCCCTCCGTCACGATCAGCTTCACCGACTCCACGCGCGCGTGGAGCGGCAGCGCGGACGTGAACTCCGTGTCCGGGATGCCGTCCGTGCCCGCGCCGCTCGCCAGCGTCAGGTGGGGGTCCAGGCCCTCGTCGCCGAAGATTCCGCGGTACGGGACCGCCTCCGGCCAGCGCGACCGGACCGACTTCGTCAGGCTGCGGAGTGTGTCGTCCGGGGTCGGGGGGAGGTAGCAGACGCCCGGCCAGCGGCGCAGCGCGGTGAAGGTGAGGGGGAGCGGGGGCGTTGACGCGAACAGGGTGCGTAGTTCGGTCTCCGTGTCCGGCGTGATCCGGGCCAGCGGGAGGAACGGGTAGAGGACGGTGATGTGGGCCCTCGACGGGGTGCGGACGAGCGCGTCCGCCTCCGGGACGTGGATCGTCAGGGCCGTGTCGCCGGGGGCGTCCGGCCAGCCGGTGTCGGAGGAGCTCGTCGTGGGCACGGTCAAGTGTCACATTGCCGAAACCTGGATGTTTCTTCCCCTCCAACAACTCCGCTTACTCTTGACAAACCAGTTCAGGCTGGCCAACGGCGCCCGGCACCCCTCCGTGTTCGTACGACAGGAGTCTGCCCACCGTCATGCGCCGCCCCCATTCGCTTCCGCCCTGGCTGAGCCACGCCCTGCGCGCCCAGCGCGCGCCCGTGCCCTGGCCTGCCGTGGTGCGCGGGGCGCTGGCGGGTGGGCCGCTGGTGCTCGTCGCCATCGCTGCCGGGCAGCCGTCCAGTGGGGTGCTGCTCGCGCTCGGGACGCTGCTCGCCGGGGTCAACGACCGGCCGGGGCCGCGGCTCGCCGCCGTCTCGCGGCTCGGCGGGCCCGCGCTCGCGGGGGCGCTGGGGATGACCGTCGGCAGTTTTGTCGGGGGTGCGCTGCCGGCCGGTGCGCTCATCGCCTGCGTCTTCGCCGTGCTCGGGCTCGTGGGTGGTGCGTTCAGTGCCGTCGGGCCCGTCGCGTCCTCCGCCGGGACCCAGTTCCTCGTCACCGTCGCCATAGGTGCCGGGATGCCGCTGCCGGAACCCGCGTTGCAGCGCGCGCTGTTGTTCGCCGGGGGCGCCGCGTGGCTGATCCTGTTGCGGCTGCTGCTGCCCTCTCCCGTACGTACGAAGGGGCTCGGGTACCTCTACGACGGTGAGCGTGCGGCCGTCGCCTCCGTGTACGAGGCCGTGGCCCGGCTGCTCGACGCTGTCGGCGGGCCGGAGGCCCAGGCGCGCCGCGTCGCGCTGACGGCCGCGCTCGACCAGGCGCAGGACGCCCTGCGGCGTGGCCGCTCGCGGGCGTCGCTTCGTCTGCGTCGCCAGTACTCCGCCGCTCTGCCGCTCGCCGAGGCTGCCACCGCGCTTGCCTGGGCCGAGCGGCCGGTCGCTGCGCGGGCCGGGGAGGGGCCGCGGCGGCTCGCGGCCGCGGTGCGGACCGGGGAGGCGGCCGGTGCGTTGCCCGCTCCTGCGCGGGTCGATGCGGGGCTGCGGGCTCTCGATGAGGCGTTGCTGCGGGCGGCTGAGGCGTTCGACCGGAACGGTACGCATTCGCCTGTGACGGTTGAGCGGCGGAGCCCCGTGGCATCGGAAGCGGTGCCGTCGTTGCGGCCTCGGGGCTCTGCCCCGGACCCCGCGCCTCAATCGCCGGCGGGGCTTGAAATGGCCGCGCCTCAATCGCCGGCGGGGCTTGATAGGCGCACGTCCGTGCGTGGTGTGTTGCGCAGGGTGGGTGGGCCCGCTGGGCGTGAGTACGGGGTTCGGGTTGGGTTGTCCTTCGGGGCCAGTGCGGCCGTCGCTCAGGCCCTGCACCCGCTGCACTGGTACTGGCTGCCCGCCACCGCCGTGTTTCTCGTGAAGCCGGACCTCGGGCCGCTCGCCTCGCGCGCGCTGTGCCGGGCCGCCGGAACCGTCGCGGGCGCCGTCCTCTTCGCGGGGCTCGCCGCCGTGCTGCCCCAGCCCCTCGGGCTCGTCGCGCTCGTCGCCGCCTGCGGGGCGCTGATCCCCGTCGCCACCCGGCACTTCGCCGCTCAGACCGCCGTCGTCACCGTCCTCGTACTGTCCCTGGTGATGGTGGGCGGGCAGGCGCAGGCGTCCTTGGGCCGGATCACCGAGACGCTGCTCGCCTGCGCGATCGTGCTGGTCGCCGGGCATCTGCCGCTGCCGGGCGGGCACCGGGGGAGCGGCGTGCGGGTGCGGCTCGCCGTCGCGCACGACGCCGCCCACGCCTACGTACGGCATGTGCTGAGCGAGTCCGCGCAGGGAGCGGAAGCACAGGAGGTCGACCGGCACGGGCGGTGGGCGCTGCGGCGCGAGGCGTACCGGACGCTCGCGCAGGCGCGGGCCGCCGTGGACCTCGCCGCCGCCGAACTGCCCGTGCTCGCGCGGCACTCGGACGGTTCGCGGCAGGTGACCGTCGTACTGGAGCGGCTCGTCGACGCGACGACAGCGTGCGCGGTGCAGGTCGACGACACCGGGCGGGTGCCCGAGCAGCACGCGCGCAGGATCGACGTGCTGCTCGCGGAACTCGCCGCCTGACACGCGTGGTTCAGGGCCGCAGGTCGATCCACACGGGCGAGTGGTCGGACCCCGGCGCGTCTCGCCGCTCCTGCGGATCCGCGCCCACCGAAGGCAGTGGTTCGAGCGCGGCGCCCTCCTCGTGCGGCACGCCCGTCCCCGCGCGGACGACGTGGCCGAGCAGTTCGTGCGAGACGAAGGCGTGGTCGATCAGCTCGCGGTGGCCCGCCCGCACGCGCGAGTACCGCTGTTCCTCGGGGATCAGCGGCGCCACGTTCCACAGCCGCTTCGCGTCGCCCTTGTCGGCGTGGTCGAAGCCGGGCGTGCCGATCTCGGAGCCGGGCGGGCCCTGGAGGATCTGGGTGGTCGCCGCGGCCACCTCGTCGTTGAAGTCGCCCAGGACGGCGACGCGTTCACGGCGCCCGTCCTCCCCGAGGAGGGTGTCCGCGAGGGCGCGTACGGTCGCCGCCTCAGCTGCTCGCCGCTGCAACGCGTACGCCGCGTAGCGCGCCCGCTCACCCTCGTCGCGCGGCACGAACCGGCCGCCCGGGTAGCCGAGCAGCTTCGACTTGAGGTGGCAGACGGCGGCCGTGAGCCAGGTCGCCCGCGTCGAGAAGTGCACGGCGAGCACGCCCCGGCCCGCCCGGTCCGCCGCCCTGCCGCCGTCGTCCACCTGCACCGGGCGCACCGCCTGCGGGAACGCGGCCGTGTCCGCGACCACCCGTACGCCGACGTCGCCGAGGAAGCCGACCCGGATCCCGCGCTCGTCGGGGTACTGCGACAGCGTCGCCGTGTAGTCGCCGTCGAGCAGCTGCACCAGATCGTCGAGCGCCGCCGGGTCGCCGACCTCCTGCACGCCGAGAAGGGTGGGCCGGAGCCGGTTCACGGTGGCGGCGAGAGAGGCGAGTTTCGCCTCGTACGTGGCCTTGTCGCGGGGGCCGTAGGGGCCGCCGGGGCGGTAGAGGTTCTCCAGGTTCCAGGTTCCGACGAGCATGGCGTGCTCCGTCCTCTGGTCGGCCCGGACGGGCCGGGGCGGCCAGCGTCCCAGCGGCTCCGCCGGGAGGACAGCACTCCTGCAGAAAATCAGGGCCCGGCCAGAGAACCAGGGCCCCGGCAGAAAAACTTTCGCCGCAGCGATGAGTTCCGCACGGCCCTCCGGTCACCCCTCACGAGATACACGACCGGAGGAGGAACCATGGGGCTGCCGAAGGTGGTCACGCGCGAGGAGTGGCGCACCGCGCGCGAGGAACTGCTCGCCCTGGAGAAGGCGGCGACCCGCGCGCGGGACGCGCTGAACGCACGGCGGCGCGGGCTGCCCATGGTCGAGATCGACAAGTCGTACGTCTTCGAGGGTCCGGACGGAAAGTCGGAGCTGCTCGACCTGTTCGAGGGGCGACCCCAACTCGTCGTCTACCACTTCATGTTCGCGCCCGACTGGGACGCGGGCTGCCCCAGCTGCTCCGGATTCCTCGACCAGATCGGGCACCTGGCCCATCTGCGGGCCCGCGGTACGGAGTTCGCGGCGGTGTCCCGCGCGCCGTTCACCCGGATCCTGCCGTTCAAGGCGCGGATGGGCTGGACGGCGCCCTGGTACTCGTCCCATCTCAGCGATTTCAACCAGGACTTCGGCGCCACGTTCACGGGCGAGGACGGCGTCCTCCAGGAGCAGCCCGCGATCAGCTGCTTCCTGCGCGAGGGGGAGCGGGTGTTCCACACGTACTCGACGTTCGCCCGCGGCATGGACCACATCGGGTTCACCACGAACCTCCTGGACCTCACCGCTCTCGGCCGCCAGGAGGAGTGGGAGAAACCCGAGGGGCGCGCGTCGGCTCTCGGGGCGCCCGCGGGCAGTGCGCGAGTGCGCTATCACGACGAGTACGTCGACTGAGGCTCCACGCACGTGAGCTGACCTCGTATCAACTCGGTGTCATTCTCGTCACGTTGCGAGCCGGAACCGCCGCTGCCAACGTTCTCCCTCATGAAGTGCCCGGACGCTCCGGGCGCGGCACATCGGCACGATCACGGGGGCAGGGACGAGCGATGATCAACGGACGAGTGGTGTTGCAGCGATTCCCGGCGGGCGGACCCCGCGGCTCCTGGCCGGCGGAGGAGTACGCGAACCGTCGCCGACAGGAGGGTCAACCGGTCGAGGTCGTCATGGACTTGGCGACGGACGCCTTCCTGGTGATCGTGCGGGAGCCGGTCGCCGATCCGGTGGGCTGACTCCCGTAGAGGAAACAGGAACTACGAGGCGCCGACCGACCGTGACCACACCGGCGTGGTCCCCGTGACCCGGCACAGCGCGAGGTACAGCGGAATCGGCGGCGTGTACGGCACCGAACCCTCCGGACAGTGCACCAGGGCGGGCGCCCGCGGCGCGTCGAGCACCAGCGCGCCCGCCGTGTAGCACGCGGGCGCGGGCCACTCCAGGGACACGTCGGAGTCCGACGGCACGAGCCACCACCAGTGCGCCCCGTCCGCGTACACACAGCCCATCCGCGGCAGGCGCTTGGCCATCGCCCGGCCGAACTCCTCGGGTACCGCGACGGCGTCGCACCCCAGTGGTGCGGTCATGCCCGCGGGCACGCTGAGCCGCACGGGCGGTGTGTGACCCGCACGCGCGGCGTCCGTGTGCTCCGGACGCCGGGGGCGGCGCCTGAGGGCCAGTCCGGCCAGCGAGTTCAAGTGCATCGTCCGCTTGCCCGTTGTCACCACGCCCATCCGATCCCGTTTCGCACGTTCGTCGTTCCTCCGCCCGCCGTCCGGCAGGGGCGGGCGTTCACCAGGCCCATCCGGCGCCGTCCGATGCGCCGGGGACGGGGCCCGGCGCCCGCGGGTCCAGTTCGTCGCGGGGCAGTTCGGCCCAGACGAGGAGGCCGGGGCCGGTCTCCTGGGCGCCCCACGCCGTGGCGACCGCGGCCACGAGGAGGAGTCCTCTGCCGTGCTCCTCCTCGGGCGCGACGCGGCCCGCGAGGGCGTCACCGGGGATGCAGCCCTCGTCCCTGACCGCTATGCGCAGCCGGTCGCCCGAGTCGTCGCGCAGCTCGCGGAGCTCGCAGTGGATGCGCCGGCTCGCGGTGTGCACGATCGCGTTCGTGACCAGTTCGGACACGACGAGGGCCGCCGCGTCACAGGTGTCCTCGCACGCGCCCCACGCACTGAGGTGGGTACGCGTCACGCGCCGGGCCTGAGCGGCGGAGCCCGGGTGGGGAGCCAGTTCGAAACTGCTGCGACGGGTCGCCGACGGGTGAGCCCCTATCGGGGTACCCGAACGGTCACCGAACGTAGTTTCGCCGACTTCTGTTCCTAAAGGCGCAGACGGAGTCACGCTTGCCACTATCTCCCCGCCATGAACACTTGGCAAGAGCCACTCTGAAAAGTGCAGAGTGGCGTATGCCGTGTGGAGCGGGCATGGCAGACTGCTCGCAGCAGTGCGCCACACGGCCCCCATTGGGGTCGAATCGCTGGGAAACGGCCGGTGAGGGACGTCTTTCGGACCTTTTCCCGCGATGGAAAGTGGCGGGATTCAGACATTGGAACTACTGGGAGGTAGGGGGCGTGAGCGAACCTCGGTCCGCGCCGACGGTCGGCCAGGTCGTTCTCGGCCGCCGGCTGCAGGACCTTCGCGAGGGCGCCGGGCTCAAGCGCGAGGAGGCCGCGAAAGTACTCCGCGTGACCGCCGCGACGATCCGCCGCATGGAAACCGCCGAGGTCTCACTGCGGATCCCGTACGTCCAGCTGCTCCTGAAGGCCTACGGCGTCGCGGACGAAGAGACCACGTCCTTCGTGCACCTCGCGGAGGAGGCGAACAAGCCGGGCTGGTGGCAGCGGTACCACGACATCCTCCCCGGCTGGTTCTCCATGTACGTGAGTCTGGAGGGCGCGGCCCAGCTCATCAGGTCGTACGACCCGCACTTCGTGCCCGGCCTGCTGCAGACCGAGGACTACGCGCGCGGGGTGCTGGATTCCGGCGCGATAGGGCGGACGCTCGCCGAGGACCCGGACGTCGTCGAACGGCACGTCGCCCTGCGGGTGCGGCGCCAGGCCCTGCTCACCCGCGAGGACGCCCCCCGCCTCTGGGTCGTGATGGACGAGACCGCCCTGCGCCGCCCGGTCGGTGGCGTGGACGTGATGCGCGCCCAGATCGACCGGCTGCTCGAAGCGATGGAGCTGCCGAACGTGACGCTTCAGGTCGCGGAGTTCGCCGCGGGCCCGCACCCGGGCACGTACGGCCCCTTCGTCCTGTTCCGATTTGCCATGTCAGAACTGCCGGACATGGTCTACAGCGAGTACCTGACAGGCGCGGTCTACCTCGACGCGCGCCCCGAAGTGGCCACCCACCTCGAAGTCATGGACCGCATGGCGGCGCATGCCGCGACGGCGCAACGCACAAAGGAGATCCTCCGCGATCTCCGCAAGGAGCTGTGAATGGACTCGATCAAGGACCGAATACGAGGCGTCGACGGCGAGCCGATCTACAACGGCATGCCCGCGCGCGAGCTCGGCAGCGAAGGCTGGCACAAGCCGTGGAGTGGCGGCAACGGAGGCAACTGCCTCGAAGCCATGAAGCTGGCCGACGGGCGCGTCGCCGTACGTCAGTCGTCGGATCCGGACGGGCCCGCGCTGATCTACACCATCGGTGAGATCACCGCGTTCATCGAAGGAGCGAAGACGGGGGCCGCGGACTTTCTGCTGTCGTGACGCTTTCTGCCGTCGTGACGTTTTCTGTCGTCGTGACGCGCCGCGGATCGTTCGATTTCGGGCGGGCGGTCCCGGCCGTTCAGACGGTCATCGGGCGGTCGTGCGCACCGATCGGCTCCGGCAGTCGCGTGTGCCCCGTGAGCCAGCGGTCGACCGCGGCGGCCGCCGCCCTTCCCTCGGCGATCGCCCACACCACGAGCGAAGCGCCGCGCCCCGCGTCGCCCGCGACGAACACGCCGGGCACGCCCGTCGAGAAGGCGGGGTCCCGCGCGAGACGGCCCCGCTCGTCGACGCCGAGGCCCAACTGGTCGATGAGGCCGCCGGGTTGACGCTCCGGCCCGTGGAAACCGAGCGCGAGCAGCACGAGGTCGGCGGGCAGTGTCCGCCCCGTGCCCGGCAGTGGCCGGCGCGCCGCGTCCACCTCCACGAGGTGCAGCGCACGCACATGCCCCGCGGCATCCCCCGTGAAGTGCAGCGTGGAGGCGGCGAAGAGCCGGGCGTCCGCGTCGGCCGCCGGGGCGGTGCGCAGCTCACCGGCCTCCTCGTGCGCGGCGGAGAGCCGGTACAGCTTCGGGTACGTCGGCCAGGGCTCGGCGTCCTCGTCGCGCGCCTCGCCCGGCCTGTCGTAGATGTCCAACTGTGTGACGGACGCGGCCTGTTCGCGCACCGCCGTGCCCAGGCAGTCGGCGCCGGTGTCACCGCCGCCGACGATGACGACGTGCTTGCCGGTGGCGGTGAGCGGTGACGCTTGCGTCTCCGGTGGCGTGTTGAGGGGTGTGCTCGTCTCGTTCTTGTTCTCGTTGTCGTAGGTGCGGTTGGCCCACGGCAGGTACTCCATCGCCTGCTCGACGCCGGTCAACTCCCGGCCGGGGACGTCCAGTTCGCGCCATTGTGTGGCTCCCGTGGCGATCACCACGGCGTCGTGACGCGCGCGCAGGTCTGCCGCTGCCAGCTCCCGGCCGATCTCCGTCGACGTACGGAACCGCACGCCTTCCTTGGTCAACTGGTCGAGGCGGCGGTCCAGTTGGCGCTTCTCCATCTTGAACGCGGGGATCCCGTAGCGCAGCAGCCCGCCCGGCCGCTCGTCCCGCTCGTACACGGCGACCGTGTGCCCGGCCCGCGTCAGCTGTTGCGCGGCCGCGAGCCCGGCGGGGCCCGAGCCGACGACGGCGACGGTCAGGCCGCTGTGCCGATCGGGCGGCTGCGCGGTCACGAGACCCTCGTCCCAGGCCCGGTCGGCGATGGCGACCTCTACGTTCTTGATGGTGACGGCCGGCTGGTTGATGGCGAGGACGCAGCCCGCCTCGCAGGGGGCCGGGCACAGCCGGCCGGTGAACTCC
This sequence comes from Streptomyces sp. NPDC002790, assembly GCF_040295505.1. Lineage (NCBI taxonomy): Bacteria > Bacillati > Actinomycetota > Actinomycetes > Kitasatosporales > Streptomycetaceae > Streptomyces > Streptomyces sp. NPDC002790. Next base: position 65,750 of record NZ_JBEOVM010000032.1, read on the forward strand.
GGGAAGTTGTTCGTGGCGTGCAGGCGCTCGCTCGCCGCCCGCCAGTCGTCCCGCGAGACCAGGTCGTTCCACTCGGGGATCAGGTTCCCCAGTGGGCACGCCTCGTGGCAGAACGGGATCCCGCAGTCCATGCAGCGGTCGGCCTGCGCTTCGATGATCGGCAGCAGGCCGCCGGGGACGTACACCTCGTCCCAGTCGCGGACCCGCTCGCCGACCGGGCGGCGCGGCGCCTCCTGCCGGGACGTGGTGAGGAAGCCCTTGGGGTCGGCCATGGCCGTCTCCCTACGCCGTGACTGCTGGCTCTGGCTCTTTTTGTCACGATACGTCGGGTGGGCGCGGGCCGCCCCGGCTCACGTCAGGGCAAGGACGAACAGCAGCGAGGCGGCGGCTCCCGTCGCGGCCCTCACGTGGTTCCACCGCCCCCACTCGACGAGATACGTCCGCCACTGCGCGGCGCTTTTCTCGGACTCCTCGTCGCCGGAGAGCCCCGCGAGCGCCGCGTTGCGCGGCACGTTCGCCAGGACCGTGACGCCGAAGGAGCCCGCCAGGTACAGCGCGCAGCCGAGCAGCAGCTCGACGGTGCCCGCGTCGGGCCAGAGCACGAACGTCACCACCGCGATCACCGCGCACAGCACCGCCGCGCCGAGGAAGACGACCATGAACGGCGGTGCGAGAGCGGCGACGTTGACGGCGTTCATCGCGGCGATCCCCTGCGCGGCGGGCAGCGCGCCCAGTCCGCGCATCACGAACGTGGAGAACGCGACGAACACCCCCGCGCTCACCCCGCACCAGACCGCCCCCAGCACGACCAGCACGAAATACGGACCTTCGATCATGAGCCCCCCATCAAGACGGATCATGCCGCAGTTTGTCGGTTGTGGACAGTGATTTCTCGATTACGTTGAGCGAACGGTGCCGGTTGTGGCGATTCAGTGAAGTGCGTCGGATGCGGTGGGTGTGATGAGTGTGGTGGCCGTGGCGGAGGGGGTGGGAGCCGGCCCCTGCCACTCGTCCAGGACCGCCGCCACGGCCTCGGCCACCCGTGCCCGCGCCTCCCTCCGGGGTACGCCCTCCATCAGGAAGCGGTCGTAGGGCGTGTCCACATGGCGCACGGCAGCCCGCACCGCGGCCGTGACCGCACCCTCGGACAACGCCCGCCCCGCCGCGCTCCGGCCCACCCGCCCGCTCCCGCGCGCCCCGGCATGCCCGGCGATCGCCGCCGCCCGGGCCTCGGGGCAACCGGGAAACAGCCGCCGGATCCGCGCCGCGAACTCCGCCACGAACACCTCGTCCTGCGCCGCCCGCCGCGCCGCGTCCCGCACCCGCCGCCGGGCCCGCGCCTCCGCGTCCGCCAGGCAGCGCGCCTCGGCCCGCGCGAGCGCCGACTCCTCGACGAGCACGCCCTGCCGCTCGTACCGCCCGCGCCTCCGGTGGAAGCGCACGACGACGGCCGAGAGCGCGCTCTCCTCGCGTGCCCTACGGGTCAGTGCCGTGTCCCCGCGCGCCAGGAACACGAGGTGCCCCAGGTCGGCGCAGCCCAGACAGCGGGGCTGCCCACCCTCCAGCGTCAGGAGCCCGAGCGGCCCCCGGCGACAGGCGCCGCACCACTTGCGCTTGACCGGCTGAAAGACGAGCGGGCTGAGCGGGCTGCGTGGGGCGGCTTCGGCAGGCGGTGAGGCGGATCCCGTCGGCGGTGGGGCGGATCCGGTCGGCGGTGGGGCGGCTGCGGTCCGAGGCGGGGTGGCTCCGGCCCAAGATGTGGCGGCTCCGGACCGAGGCGGGGTGGCTCTGGTCATACGGGCGTGATGCCCGCCCCGGGGTGCCCTGCATCATGGAGTGCGTGCGACTCGAAGCGATCACCTGGGAACGGCTCGGCGAGGCCCTCGCCGAGCGGCTGCTCGACCTGAAGCCGGCGGACGGCGGCCCGTGGCCGAAGGTCGCCCTCGACGGAGCGCCGGCCGCCCGCACCGGCGAACTCGCGGCGCTCGTCTCCGAGGCCCTGCGCACCCGCGGCCGGTCTTCGCTCACGGTCGGCACCGAGGGCTTTCTGCGCCCGGCCTCACTCCGGTTCGAGTACGGGCACCGGGACGTCGAGGCGTACTACAGCGGCTGGTTCGACACGGGTGCCCTGTGGCGGGAGGTGTTCGGACCGCTCGAACCGGACGGCACGGGCCGCGTCCTGCCCGACCTGTGGGACCCAGTCACGGACCGGGCGACCCGCAGCGGCTACGTCCAACTCCCTCCCGGTGGCGTGCTGCTGATGCACGGCCCGCTGCTGCTGCACCACTGGTTCCCCTTCGACCTGACCGTGCACGTGAGCCTGTCGCAGGGCGCGCTGCGGCGTCGCACCCCCGAGTCCGAGCAGTGGACGCTCCCGGCCTTCGAGCGCTACGCCTCCGAGACCGGCCCCGCGGCGAGCGCCGACGTCGTCATCCGCGCGGACGACCCGCGGCACCCGGCGTGGAGCGGGTGACCGCTCCGCCCCGCGCGACCCCGCGGCTCACAGCCAGCCGTTGCGCTTGAACCCCCGGTACACCACGAAACAGATCACCGCTATCACGGACATCATCAGCGGGTAGCCGAACCGCCAGTGCAGCTCCGGCATGTTCTCGAAGTTCATGCCGTAGACGCCGCAGCCCATCGTCGGCACGGCCACGATGGCGGCCCACGCGGTGATCTTGCGCATGTCCTCGTTCTGCGCGACCGTCACCTGCGCCAGATGGGCCTGCAGGATCGAGTTGAGCAGTTCGTCGAAGGCCGCTATCTGCTCCGCCGCCCGCAGCAAGTGGTCCGAGACGTCGCGGAAGTACGCCTGTATCTCGGGCGGCACGGCGGGAAAGGGGCGCCCCGAAAGCTCCTGTATCGGCCGGGACAGCGGCACCACGGCCCGCTTCAACTCGAGCAGCTCACGCTTGAGTTGATAGATCCGGCCGGGGTCGGCCTTCGCGCCGTTCGGCGCGAAGACGTCCGCCTCGACCTCGTCGATGTCCGCCTGGACCTCGTCGATCACCGTCAGATAGTCGTCGACGACGCTGTCCGCGATCGCGTGCAGCACCGCCGCCGGGCCCTTGGCCAACTGCTCCGTGTCCGCCTCGATGCGCTCGCGCACGGGACCGAGCGAGCCGTGCCGGCCGTGCCGCACCGTGATCACGAAGTCCTGGCCGAGGAACACCATGATCTCGCCGGTGTCCACCACCTCACTGGTCGCGGTGAGCTCCGCGTGGTCGACGTAGCAGACCGTCTTCAGCACCGCGAAGAGCGTCTGTCCGTACCGCTCCACCTTGGGCCGCTGGTGCGCGTGCACCGCGTCCTCGACGGCCAAGGGGTGCAGGTCGAACAGCTCGGCGATGCCCGCGAACTCCAGCTCCGACGGCTCGTGCAGCCCCAGCCAGACGAACCCGTCCGCCGCCTTGCGCACCGCGCGGACCGACTCGACGAGATCGCTGCCGCCCGACTCGCGCACGCCCTCCCGATAGGTCACGCAGTTCACCACCGCGGAGCCCAGCGGGGAGCGCGCCGGGTGGCTCAGGTCGACCTTGGGCGTGCGCCGCGCGAGCCGTGCGACTCTGCGCAGGCCGCCCACCCTGCGCAGACCGCCGACCTTCCGCAGATTGCCCGCCATCGACATGCTCGGCCCCTCCCGATTTCCCTCCGCTCTCCGTCGCGAAGATGACTTGGTGGCCAGTCTGCCAGCGGCCACCGACAGCGCGTCCACCCCTGGGGGAACGGAAGGCTCCGCTCCGCTGTGCAATGTCCCGTATCCAACGATTGGGCTGGGATGATCGGTTCATGATGCGATCAGGCGACCACGCGTACCTCCTCGACAACCAGCAGCCCGAGGCGGGGCGGCGCTTCGACGCCTTCTCGGTCCTCTTCGACCCCACGACGTTCCGGCACATCGAGCGTCTCGGCATCGGTTCCGGCTGGCGCTGCTGGGAGGTCGGGGCCGGGGGCACGTCGGTGGTCTCGTGGCTCGCGCGGAAGGTCGGCCCGACCGGCCGGGTCCTCGCCACCGACATCGACACGTCCTGGCAGACCGCGACGCCCCGCACGCCCGTCGAGGTGCGGCGCCACGACATCGGCGTCGACGAGCCGCCCGCGGAGAGCTTCGACCTGGTGCACGCGCGGCTCGTCCTGGTCCATGTCCCGGACCGGGAGCGGGCGTTGGCGTCGATGATCCGTGCGCTGCGCCCCGGCGGCCGGCTGGTCATCGAGGACGCCGACCCCGCGCTCCAGCCCCTGCTCTGCCCGGACGAGGCGGGTCCCGCGCAGCAGCTGGCCAACCGGCTGCGGCACGGCTTCCGTTCCCTGCTCGCGGAGCGCGGCGCCGACCTCTCGTACGGCCGCAAGCTGCCCGGACTGCTGCGTGCGGCGGGCCTGGGCCAGGTCGAGGCGGACGCGTACTTTCCGCTGGCTTCGCCGGCCTGTACGGCGCTGGAGACGGCGACGGTCGGGCAGATCCGGTCGCAGCTCGTGACGGCGGGGCTGGCGACGGACGACGAGATCGACCAGCACTTGGCGAATGTGGCCGACGGAACCATGGACCTGGCGACGGCGCCGCTGATCTCGGCGTGGGGGCGGAAGTAGGTTCGCCCGGGGCGGGGCTCGGGGCTCCGCCCCGGACCCCGCTGCTCAATCGCCGCAGGGGCTTGATTTGCCCCAGCCGACCGGATGGTGGCTCCACGCACGCGTGGAG